>NZ_JBIVMF010000002.1:0-69323 GCF_044752945.1 Streptomyces sp. NPDC088554
GCCAGTTCTACCGGGGCTCCGCTCCTCATGTCCGCCGAAACCGCACCTCAAGGCCCTCTGGACAACGCAGCCAGAGCCATAACTTCACGGCCTTGGGGCTAGTCAAGACCGGTTAAACCTTTCTCCAGCGGCGCCGCGCCGGTTCCGTAACACCCGCTCCGGCCGTCCGTCCGGCGGCGCGGGTGACTCGTCCCACACGGGACCGGGCGCGGGCCGGCGCCGCGTCGTCCCTGATTGCGGTACATCTCACGTCCGTCCGGTGCCCGGCGCGTCGCGATTCGCCGGGCAGCACGGCCCCCTCTAGGGTGGCGGACCATGAGCCCCGCCGCTCCGGGAAGGTTTCAGGGCCTTCCGGGGGCGACACGCCTTCTCAGAGCCCCAAGGCTCCAAGGAGTCCCCACAGAGTCGACGGAACGTCACAAACGGCGAGGCGGTGGCGCTTTTCGTGTGACTCCGGAGGGTGCCGGATTGGCTTTCCCGCCGCTGGTGGGGGCAGGATGCGTATTCGGGCGCGAGGGTCTGTCAGCAGACCCGGGTCCGGGGACTGTCCGAGGGCCCTGGCAGCATCGGCTTCGATCTCACGCCTCACAGGCAAGAAGAACACGGGAGTAACAACATGAACCGCAGTGAGCTGGTGGCCGCCCTGGCCGACCGCGCCGAGGTGACCCGCAAGGACGCCGACGCTGTGCTGGCCGCTCTCGCCGAGACCGTCGGTGAGATCGTCGCCAAGGGCGACGAGAAGGTCACCATCCCCGGCTTCCTGACCTTCGAGCGCACCCACCGTGCCGCTCGCACCGCTCGTAACCCGCAGACCGGCGACCCGATCCAGATCCCGGCCGGCTACAGCGTGAAGGTCTCCGCGGGCTCCAAGCTCAAGGAAGCCGCCAAGGGCAAGTAACACCCATAGGCAGGCGGCGCCGGTCACGGCGCCGGAGTAACGCACAGGGGCGGCCATCCGATCCGGATGGCCGCCCCTGCTGTGTGCGGATGTCGTACGGGCTCACCGCCCCGTCGGGCGTCAGCCGAGCGCGCCGCCCGGAAGCTCGACCTTCGCCCCCAGCTCGACGAGCTTGTCCATGAAGTTCTCGTAGCCGCGGTTGATCAGGTCGATGCCGTGCACCCGGGACGTGCCCTGGGCCGCCAGCGCCGCGATCAGGTACGAGAAACCACCGCGCAGGTCGGGGATGACCAGATCCGCGCCCTGGAGCTTGGTGGGGCCCGACACCACCGCGGAGTGCAGGAAGTTGCGCTGCCCGAAGCGGCAGTCGGAGCCGCCCAGGCACTCCCGGTAGAGCTGGATGTGCGCGCCCATCTGGTTGAGCGCGGAGGTGAAACCGAGCCGGGACTCGTACACCGTCTCGTGGACGATGGAGAGCCCCGAAGCCTGCGTCAGGGCCACCACCAGGGGCTGCTGCCAGTCGGTCTGGAAACCGGGGTGTACGTCCGTCTCCAGCGCGATGGCGTTGAGCGAGCCGCCCGGGTGCCAGAAGCGGATGCCCTTGTCGTCGATCTCGAAGGCGCCGCCGACCTTGCGGTAGGTGTTCAGGAACGTCATCATCGACCGCTGCTGCGCGCCGCGGACGTAGATGTTGCCCTCGGTGGCCAGCGCGGCCGAGGCCCAGGACGCGGCCTCCAGCCGGTCCGGGAGCGCCCGGTGCGTATAGCCGTCGAGGCGGTCGACACCGGTGATCCGGATCGTCCGGTCGGTGTCCAGGGAGATCATCGCGCCCATCTTCTGGAGCACGCAGATGAGGTCCTCGATCTCCGGCTCCACGGCCGCGTTCGACAGCTCGGTGACGCCCTCGGCCAGCACGGCCGTCAGCAGCACCTGCTCCGTCGAGCCGACCGACGGGTACGGCAGCCGGATCTTGGTGCCGCGCAGCCGCTGCGGGGCCTCCAGGTACTGGCCGTCGTCCCGCTTCTCGATCGTCGCGCCGAACCGGCGCAGCACGTCGAAGTGGAAGTCGATCGGCCTGCCGCCGATGTCGCAGCCGCCCAGACCGGGGATGAACGCGTGGCCGAGCCGGTGCAGCAGCGGTCCGCAGAAGAGGATCGGGATACGCGAGGAACCCGCGTGGGCGTCGATGTCCGCGACGTTGGCGCTCTCGACATGGGTCGGGTCGAGGATCAGCTCGCCCGGCTCGTCGCCGGGGCGCACCGTGACGCCGTGCAGTTGGAGCAGTCCCCGGACCACCCGCACATCGCGGATGTCCGGCACATTGCGGAGCCTGCTGGGGCCGCTGCCGAGCAGCGCGGCGACCATGGCCTTCGGCACCAGGTTCTTCGCGCCGCGGACGCGGATCTCGCCCTCGAGCGGGGTTCCACCGTGGACAAGCATTACATCGTCTGTGGCGGTCATGAATCTCGCGTTCCGGAGTGGGCGGGCTGGCGGTCAAGGAAAAGGGTAAGGGTCAGGGGCCCCTGACCCGTAAGGCCCGGGGCGGGTGGGACACGTAATGGACATGTAACGGAACGGGCGGGACACCCTCGGTGGCATCTCCCTCGCACACGGTCACCACGCGGTCGGCGTACCCGTCGGCGCGGTGACCGGTACGACGGTCGTACGGGATGATGTCGCGCCACGCCCGGGGCCATGTTCACGCCTTACTGTGCCGGGCGCGCCCGCGCGGGCCGAATATGCGGGATCATGTCTCGCATGACCGAGGTGTCCTCGCTCACAGGGCGGCTGCTCGTCGCGACCCCCGCCCTGTCCGACCCGAATTTCGACCGCGCGGTGGTCCTCCTGCTCGATCACGACGAGAAGGGTTCCCTCGGCGTGGTCCTCAACCGGCCCACCCCCGTGGACGTCGGGGACATCCTGGAGTCCTGGGGGGAGCTGGCGGGCGAGCCCGGCGTGGTCTTCCAGGGCGGCCCCGTCTCGCTGGACTCCGCGCTCGGCCTCGCCGTCATACCCGGCGGTGACGGTCCGTTGGGCTGGCGCCGGGTGTACGGGGCGATCGGCCTGGTCGACCTGGAGGCCCCGCCCGAACTGCTCGCGAAGGCGCTCGGCTCGCTGCGGATCTTCGCGGGGTACGCGGGCTGGGGGCCGGGCCAGCTGGAGGGTGAGCTGGGCGAGGGCGCGTGGTATGTCGTCGACTCGGAGCCCGGCGACGTATCGTCGCCCCGCCCGGAGGGGCTGTGGCGGGCGGTGCTGCGCCGGCAGCGCAGCGAGCTGGCGATGATCGCGACATATCCGGACGATCCATCGCTCAACTGACGCATCAGCCGGATTGGCTGGATCGTGTCGCTCTCTTGTTGTCCGGTGCTCTCGCTGTTCGGTGCCCTCGGTGATGCGGCGCGCTCGGCGGTCGGCGTTCTCGTTGTTCGCGGCTCTCGGCGCGCTCGTCGTTCGGCGTGTCGGCGCGATGCGTGAGCATTCGGCTGCGGAGTGCACGGACCCGGGCCCCCATGACGCGTCCGGCGTGGGTACCCTTGGCTCCCATGAGCACTCTTGAGCCCGATCGCGGGGCAGGCACAAGCACCCTCGTGGAGCCGACACCGCAGGTGTCGCACGGTGACGGCGACCACGAGCGCTTCGCCCACTACGTCCAGAAGGACAAGATCATGGCCAGTGCCCTGGAGGGCACTCCCGTGGTCGCACTGTGCGGAAAGGTCTGGGTGCCGGGGCGCGACCCCAAGAAGTACCCGGTCTGTCCGATGTGCAAGGAGATCTACGAGTCCATGGGCCCCGGTGGGGACAAGGGCAAGGGCGGCAAGGGCGACGGCAAGAAGTAGCCGTTGGCCGTCTGTCGGGAACGGCCCCCGGGGCGTGCGCGTGGAGCGCGCCCCGGGGGCCGTTCGCATGTCGCGCCGGGCGTGTCGCCGCGTGTCGCGCCGCAGGTCTCCATGGGGGTGCCGTGGGGGGCGACGCGTCCTGGGGCGCCGCGGGGCCTCGCGGGGGCGCCGTGGGGCGAATACCGGCCGTCCGGCGGGGACTTGGTCCCGGGGAGCCCGTCCGTGTGAACCCGCGTGTGTGAACTCGGGGCGGACGGCAGGATAAGTCGTGTACAAGAGGCGCGAAAGCGGACCTTCACCCTGGTGGGGGACGGATGCGTCCTTCGTGGACCCTCGCGTCGGCAGGCCGGGAAGATGTGCCAGAGTTGCCACGTCCCGGCTGTGAGCACGTACGGTACGGCAACACAGGCGGGATACCGGGACACCGGAAAGGGGCAGCTGGGTTGACCACGCACGCACCGCAAACGGCGCAGTTCGTCACGCTGCCGGCCTCGCTGGACGAGGCCGTGGCGGCGCTCACCGCGATGCCTGCCGCCGTGCCGGTAGCGGGCGGAACCGATCTGATGGCGGCCGTCAACAAGGGCCAGCTGCGCCCCGCGGGACTCGTCGGGCTCGGCAGGATCAGCGAGTTGCGCGGCTGGCACTACCAGGACGGGCACGCCCTCCTCGGGGCCGGCCTCACCCACGCACGCATGGGCAGACCCGACTTCGCGGCGCTCATCCCCGCGCTCGCCGCCTCCGCGCGCGCGGCGGGCCCGCCCCAGATCCGTAACGCGGGCACGCTCGGCGGCAACATCGCCAGCGCCGCCCCGACCGGGGACGCGCTCCCCGTACTCGCCGCGCTGGAAGCCGATCTGGTGGTCGCGGGACCCGACGGCGCGCGCCGTGAGATCCCCGTGTCACATCTGCTGGCGGGCCGCGAGATGCTGGCCCCCGCGGAGCTGATCGGCTTCGTCCGCGTACCGCTGCTGCACGCGCCGCAGGTCTTCCTCAAGGCGACGGGGCGCACCGGGCCCGGCAGGGCCACCGCGTCCGTCGCCGTCGTGCTCGATCCGGCACGGCGCGGGGTGCGTTGCGCGGTCGGCGCCATCGCGCCGATGCCGCTGCGCCCGCTGGAGGCGGAGCGCTGGATCGCCTCGCTGATCGACTGGGACGGCGCGCGGGGGCTCGCGCAGGAGGCGCTCGCGGCCTTCGGCGAGTACGTCGCCGCCGCCTGCATCCCGGACCAGGCTCCGGTCGGCGGGGGAGAGGCGCCCACGCCATCGGCCGCCATACTGCATCTGCGGCGTACCGTCGCCGCGCTGGCCCGACGGGCACTGGGGAGGGCGTTGTCGTGAGCACCGAGGAGAACCCCGGGGGCCGGGGCGGCTGGCAGCCGGTCCCGCAGGGCGGTGAGTACGACGGCGAGTCGACCGCGTTCGTACAACTGCCCCCGGAAGACGCCCTGGACGCGCCGCTGGCCGCGCCGGGGCACGGCTACGTACCGCCGAGCATCGTCCCTCCCGCTCCCTCGGATCCGGCGGCGGGCGCGTCCGCCGCGCCGGGCGGCTGGGCCGCTCAGCCGGTCGTCGGGGCGGGCGACGGCGTACGGTGGCCCGAGCCGGGCCAGGACGGCGGGACGCAGCCGCAGACGCAGTGGCCGGAACCGGGCCAGGGCGGTTACGCGCACGGCGGTTACGGCCCCGGCGGCTACACCCCGCAGGGGACCAGCCACTGGAACTTCCAGGACGTCGCCGCCGACGCGGACGCGGCCGCCGCCGGGAGCGCGGCGCCCGCCGCGCCGACCGGGCAGTGGGCGATCCCGGTCGCGCAGGGCGATCTCCCGGACGAATCAGGCGAGTTCAGTACCTCCGTCCTCACCTCGCAGTGGGCGGGCGGCGGCCTGTCGGCCACGCTGCCGGGCGGCGCCCTCGCCCCCTGGGCGGAGACCGGCGACGACACGAACGAGACCGCCGACGGCGACGCCGACACGGCGGAGGCGCCGGCGGCCGCCGGTTCCGTACCGGAGGCCGCACCCGCCCGCGAGCCGGATCCGCTGACGGATCCCGTGCCGCTCCTCACCAGCGGCGACAGCGCCGAACACCCCGCGGGCTCCTACGTCCTGCGCGTCAACGGCGCCGACCGGCCCGTCACCGACGCCTGGATCGGCGAGTCGCTGCTGTACGTCCTGCGCGAGCGCCTCGGCCTCGCGGGCGCCAAGGACGGCTGCTCGCAGGGCGAGTGCGGCGCCTGCAACGTCCAGGTCGACGGCCGGCTCGTCGCCTCCTGCCTGGTGCCCGCCGCGACCGCCGCCGGATCCGAGGTCCGTACGGTCGAGGGGCTGGCCACCGAGGGCGAACCCTCCGACGTCCAGCGGGCGCTGGCCACCTGCGGGGCGGTGCAGTGCGGTTTCTGCATCCCCGGCATGGCGATGACCGTCCACGACCTGCTGGAGGGCAACCACGCCCCCAGCGAACTGGAGACCCGGCAGGCGCTCTGCGGCAACCTCTGCCGCTGCTCCGGCTATCGCGGCGTGCTCGACGCGGTCGACCAGGTCGTCGCCGAGCGCAGAGCCACGGCGGAGGCCGCCGCGGCCGCCTCCGAGGAAGCCCGCGTACCGCACCAGACACAGCCCGGGACCAACGGCGACCGGCCGCGGCCCGGCTCCACCCCGCACTCGCCCGACGGAGGCATGGCGTGAGCACAGACGCGGCCACCGCGGCCACGGCGCCCGACGGTCCCCAGCCGGAGCCGCCCGCACACGGCCTCGGCGCATCGCTCCCCCCGGCCGACGCGCGCGCGAAGACCGAGGGCACCTTTCCGTACGCCGCCGACCTGTGGGCCGAGGGCCTGCTGTGGGCGGCCATCCTGCGCTCCCCGCACCCGCACGCCCGCATCGTGTCGGTCGACACCGCGGCGGCGGCCGAGATGCCGGGCGTCCGCGCCGTCGTCACGCACCAGGACGTCCCCGGCGACTCGGCGTACGGCAGACGCGTCGCCGACCGCCCCGTCTTCGCCTCCGAGGTCGTACGCCACCACGGCGAGGCCATCGCCGCCGTCGCCGCCGACCACCCCGACACGGCCCGGCTCGCCGCCGCGGCCATCGCCGTCGAGTACGAGATCCTCGACCCGGTCACCGACCCCGAGAAAGCCTTCGCCGCCGAACCACTGCACCCGGACGGCAATCTGATCCGCCATATCCCGTTGCGGTACGGCGACTCCGAGATCACCGGCGAGGTCATCGTCGAGGGGCTCTACCGGATCGGCCGCCAGGACCCCGCGCCCATCGGCGCCGAGGCCGGACTCGCCGTGCCGAGGCCGGACGGCGGGGTGGAGATCTACACCGCCTCCACCGACCCGCACACCGACCGCGACCTCGCCGCCGCCTGCTTCGGGCTCGCCCCCGAGATGGTCAAGGTCGTCGTCACCGGCGTCCCCGGCGCCACCGGCGACCGCGAGGACCCCGGCTTCCAGATCCCGCTGGGCCTGCTCGCGCTCCGTACCGGCTGCCCGGTCAAGCTCGCCGCCACCCGCGAGGAGTCCTTCCTCGGCCACGCCCACCGCCACCCGGCCCTGCTGCGCTACCGCCACCACGCCGACGCCGAGGGCCGGCTGGTCAAGGTCGAGGCGCAGATCCTGCTGGACGCGGGCGCGTACGCGGACTCCTCGTCCGAGTCCCTCGCGGCGGCCGTCGCCTTCGCCTGCGGCCCGTACGTCGTCCCGCACGCCTTCATCGAGGGCTGGGCCGTACGGACCAACAACCCGCCCTCCGGACACGTCCGGGGCGAGGGCGCCATGCAGGTGTGCGCCGCGTACGAGGGCCAGATGGACAAACTCGCCGCCAAGCTGGGCATCGACCCGGCCGAGCTGCGCCTGCGCAACGTCCTCGCCACCGGCGACATCCTGCCCACGGGCCAGACCGTGACCTGCCCGGCCCCGGTGGCCGAACTGCTCCGTGCCGTACGGGACTTCCCGCTGCCCCCGCTGCCCAAGGACACCCCGGAGACGGCCTGGCTGCTGCCCGGCGGCCCCGAGGGCGCGGGCGAACCGGGCGCGGTGCGCCGGGGCGTGGGGTACGCGGTCGGCATGGTCCACATGCTCGGCGCGGAGGGCGCGGACGAGGTCTCCACGGCCACCGTCAAGGTCCACGACGGCATCGCCACCGTCATCTGCGCGGCCGTCGAGACCGGCCAGGGTTTCACCACGCTGGCCCGCCAGATCGTGCAGGAGACCCTGGGTATCGAAGAGGTCCAGGTGGCCTCCGTCGACACCGACCAGCCCCCGGCCGGCCCGGCCGCCCACGGACGCCACACCTGGGTCTCGGGCGGCGCGGTCGAACGGGCCGCGAAGATGGTCCGCACCCAGCTGCTCCAGCCGCTGGCCCACAAGTTCGGCATGTCCACCGAGCTGCTCCAGATCACCGACGGGAAGATCACCTCGTACGACGGTGTGCTCTCCACCACCGTCACCGAGGCCATGGACGGCAAGGAACTCTGGGCCACCGCCCAGTGCCGCCCCCACCCGACCGAACCGCTCGACGCCGCCGGCCAGGGCGACGCCTTCGTGGGCATGGCCTTCTGCGCGATCCGCTCGGTCGTCGACGTCGACATCGAACTCGGCTCGATCCGGGTCGTCGAGATGGCCGTCGCCCAGGACGTCGGCCGCATCCTCAACCCGGCCCAGCTCGCCACCCGCATCGAGGCGGGCGTCACCCAGGGCATCGGCACGGCCCTGACCGAGAACCTCCGCACCACCCGCGGTGTGATCCGCCGCCCCGACCTCACCGGCTACGCCCTGCCGACCTCGCTGGACGCGCCGGACATCCGTATCGTCAAACTCGTCGAGGAACGCGACGTGGTGGCCCCCTTCGGCGCCAAACCCGCCAGCGCCGCCCCGGTGGTCACCTCCCCGGCCGCGGTAGCCGCGGCGGTACGCGCCGCCACCGGCCGCCCGGTAAGCCGCCTCCCGGTACGCCCCCAGGCCGCGGTGGCGGCGCCGTAGCGGTACGAGCCGTAGCCGTAGCCGTACGACAGAGAGCGGCCCCTGAGGACGGGGGCCGCTCTCCGCCCTGCCACGTCCATGGCCGGAGGCGGGCGGTCGGACGGCGGTCGTACGACCAAGGGACCAGCACTGGTCCATCGTCCGACAGGGTTCAGGCGGCCGTACGCCCCCTACGCTGAAGTCCATGACCGCCCTCGAACCAGGTGACGCCGCCGTCGCCCCCGCTCCGTCCGGCCGTGCCGGGAAGCCTCCGTCCGTACCCGCTGAGAAGGCCGGGAGAACGGGGAAGGCGGGGAAAGCCGGGCAGGCCGGGATCCTGGGGCCGGAGCATCGGGCGCTCAGCGTCGGGATCGTCGCCGTCGTCGTGCTCATCGCCTTCGAGGCGACCGCGGTCGGTACCGCGATGCCGGTGGCCGCGCGGGAGCTGAACGGGATCGGGCTGTACGCGTTCGCCTTCTCCGCGTACTTCACGACCAGCCTCTTCGCGATGGTCCTGGCCGGTCAGTGGGCCGACCGCAGCGGGCCGCTGGCGCCGTTGACCGTGGGGATAGCCGGGTTCGGTACCGGGCTGCTGCTCTCCGGCACCGCGTCCTCCATGCTGCTGTTCATCCTCGGCCGGGCCGTCCAGGGGCTCGGTGGCGGGCTGGTGATCGTCTCGCTGTACGTCGTCATCCGCCGCGCCTACCCGGAACGGCTGCGGCCCTCGATCATGGCCGCGTTCTCCGCGAGCTGGGTGATCCCCTCCGTCGTCGGGCCGCTCGCGTCCGGCACCGTGACCCAGCACCTGGGCTGGCGCTGGGTCTTCGTCGGGATCCCGGTCCTCGTCGTACCGGCGCTGGCGCTCGCGCTGCCCGCGATACGGCGTACCGCCGCGGGGCCCGCCGACGCCTCGGCGCCGGTTCCCGGTTTCGACCGGCGGCGGATCCGGCTGGCGCTCGGGATCTCGCTGGGCGCGGGGCTGCTCCAGTACGCGGGGCAGGAGCTGCGCTGGTTCTCGCTGCTGCCGATGCTGGCGGGCGTCGCCTTCCTCGTACCCGCCGTCCTCGGACTGCTGCCGGCCGGCACCTGGCGCGCGGCGCGCGGGCTGCCGTCGGTGGTGCTGCTGCGCGGGGTCGCCGCCGGGTCGTTCATCGCGGCGGAGAGCTTCGTCCCGCTGATGCTGGTCGCCGAGCGCGGGCTCTCCCCGACGATGGCCGGGCTCTCGCTCGCGGTCGGCGGCGCGACCTGGGCGCTCGGCTCGTACATACAGGCCAGGCCGCGTGTCGAGCCGTACCGCGAGCGGCTGATGGCGGGCGGGATGGTGCTGGTCGCCCTGGCCATCGCGGTCGCGCCGACCGTACTGATCCACTCCGTCCCCGTCTGGGTCCTCGGCCTCGGCTGGGCGGTCGGCTGCCTCGGCATGGGCGCGGTGATCGCCTCCACGAGCGTGCTGCTGCTCAAGCTCTCCGCGCCGGAGGAGGCGGGCGCCAACTCGGCGGCGCTCCAGATATCCGACGGCCTGACGAACGCCCTCCTGTTGACGGCGGGCGGCGCGGCGTTCGCCGCCCTGGGCGGCGGCGCGGTCGGTGCCCACACGGCGGCCACGGCCGCGGGCGCCTCGCACCCGGTGGCCTTCGTGGCGGTGTTCCTGCCGATGGCGGCGGTGGCGCTGGTGGGGGTCTGGGTGGCGACACGGGTACGGACGCGAGAGCCGATGGCGTAACACCGGTGGGTGGCAGGCTGCTCCAGGGCCCGTCCCGGCGGGCCGGAGACGCCGCGAACGCCGGAGATCGCCGAGCTGCTTCCCCGCTTCGCCCGGCAGCCGGGGCCCGGTGTGACCGCCGTCGCAGTCGTCCCGGCGGTGCCGGATTCGTCGCGGAACCGGGGCGCCCCGCGGGTAGGGTGGCCCGGTTGTCGTCGTACGTAGACCCCGTGAACCCGAGCGTCCGAACCGGAGACCGTGACTACTACCGCCTCCTCCTCCCATCACCTTTCTCCCGCCTTCCCGGGCCGCGCGCCCTGGGGTACCGCCAACAAGCTGCGTGCCTGGCAGGAGAACGCCCTCGGCCGATACCTCCAGGAGCAGCCCCGTGACTTCCTCGCCGTCGCGACCCCCGGAGCGGGGAAGACCACCTTCGCGCTGACCCTCGCCTCCTGGCTGCTGCACCACCATGTGGTCCAGCAGGTGACCGTTGTCGCGCCGACCGAGCATCTCAAGAAGCAGTGGGCGGAGGCCGCCGCGCGGATCGGGATCAAGCTCGACCCGGGGTACAGCGCCGGGCCGGTGAGCAAGGAGTACGACGGCGTCGCGATCACCTACGCGGGTGTCGGGGTCCGGCCCATGCTCCACCGCAACCGGTGCGAGCAGCGCAAGACCCTGGTCATCCTCGACGAGATCCACCACGCGGGCGACTCCAAGTCCTGGGGCGAGGCCTGCCTGGAGGCGTTCGAGCCCGCGACGCGGCGGCTCGCGCTGACCGGGACGCCGTTCCGGTCCGACACCAACCCCATCCCCTTCGTCGCGTACGAGGAGGGCGACGACGGCATCCGCCGCTCGTCCGCCGACTACACCTACGGGTACGGGAACGCGCTGGGCGACGGAGTCGTCCGGCCCGTGATCTTCCTCAGCTACAGCGGCAACATGCGCTGGCGCACCAAGGCCGGGGACGAGATCGAGGCCAAGCTCGGCGAGCCCATGACCAAGGACGCCGTCTCGCAGGCCTGGCGCACCGCGCTCGACCCGCGCGGCGACTGGATGCCCAACGTGCTGCGCGCCGCCGACCAGCGGCTCACCGAGGTGCGCAAGGGCATCCCGGACGCGGGCGCCCTGGTCATCGCCAGCGACCAGGACTCGGCACGCGCGTACGCCAAGCTCATCCGCGAGATCACCGGCACGAAGGCCACCGTCGTCCTCTCCGACGACACCGGCGCGTCGAAGCGGATCGACGAGTTCAGCGGCTCCACCGACCGCTGGATGGTCGCGGTCCGCATGGTGTCGGAGGGCGTCGACGTGCCACGGCTGGCGGTCGGCGTGTACGCGACCACCATCTCGACCCCGCTCTTCTTCGCGCAGGCCGTGGGCCGTTTCGTACGGTCCCGGCGGCGCGGCGAGACCGCCTCCGTCTTCCTGCCGACCATCCCCGGCCTGCTCGGCTTCGCCAGCGAGATGGAGGTCGAGCGTGATCATGTGCTCGACAAGCCGAAGAAGGGCGAGGACGACCCCTACGCCGAGTCCGAGAAGGAGCTGGCGGAGGCCGAGAAGCTCCAGGACGAGGACACCGGCGAGCAGGAACAGTTCACCTTCGAGGCGCTGGAGTCCGACGCGGTCTTCGACCGGGTCATGTACGACGGTGCCTCCTTCGGCATGCAGGCCCACCCCGGCAGCGAGGAGGAGCAGGACTACCTCGGCATCCCCGGACTGCTGGAGCCCGACCAGGTGCAGATGCTGCTCCAGAAGCGCCAGGCCCGGCAGATCGCGCACAGCCGCAAGAGGCCGGACGCCGAGGCGGACCTGCTGGAGCTGCCCGCCGAGAAACGGCCCGTGGTCTCCCACAAGGAGCTGCTCGGGCTGCGCAAACAGCTCAACACCATGGTCGGCGCCTACGTCCACCAGAGCGGCAAGCCGCACGGCGTGATCCACACCGAGCTGCGCCGGGTCTGCGGCGGGCCGCCGAGCGCGGAGGCGACGGCGGGGCAGCTCAGGGAGCGGATCGCGAAGGTGGGGGAGTGGGCCACCCGGATGCGGTGACGCCGCGGGCCGCCTCGCGGTGACGCCGCGCCGTGTCGTACCTCGTGCAGCAGGTTGTTGTGTGTCGTACCTCGTGAAGAGGATGCGGCGAGTCGTAAAGATATGCGTCACACCGCATAGCTCTCCGTAGCCGCGAGGCGCGGGAGTCCATACGCACGTGGCCGCTGCCGGATCCGGCAGCGGCCACTGTCGTACGGACCCGAAGCGCGCCGGTATGCGGCATAGCGTGAGCGTTCGCCCGCTCCCTGTACGCGTGCCGTGCTGCCTCTGTGTCGCATCTGTGCCTTTTGTGTGCTCCTGTCATGGGCTCCGGGGCGACGGGACGTGCCCCGGACGACTCCGGTCCGTTACGGATCCATAGCCTCATGTGCCCGGATTCTGGACGAGGGCTTCCGCTGAGCGGTGTCCGTGGTTACTGTCCCCGCAAACGTCAACGCTCCGTGGCACCCCCGCCCCCGCGACCGGTGCCGCAGGTTCGCGAGACCCACTCCGGACCAACCTCCCCCACCGAATCCGAAGGAGAGGGCGTCGTGACCGCGGAGACCTCCCAGACCCTCGACCGAGGGCTGCGCGTCCTCAAACTGCTCGCCGACACCGACCACGGGCTGACCGTGACCGAGCTGTCCACCAGGCTCGGTGTCAACAGAACCGTCGTCTACCGGCTCCTCGCCACGCTCGAACAGCACGCCCTGGTCCGCCGTGACCTGGGCGGACGCGCCAGAGTGGGCCTCGGTGTGCTGCGCCTCGGCAGACAGGTGCATCCCCTCGTACGGGAAGCCGCCCTGCCCGCCCTGCGCTCGCTCGCCGAGGACATCGGGGCCACCGCGCATCTGACGCTCGTCGACGGGGCGGAGGCGCTGGCCGTCGCCGTCGTGGAACCGACCTGGACGGACTACCACGTCGCGTACCGCACCGGTTTCCGCCACCCGCTCGACCGGGGCGCGGCCGGGAAGGCGATCCTCGCCGCCCGGCAGACCGTCTTCACCGAACCGCACTGCACCCTCACCCACGGCGAGCTGGAGGCGGGCGCCAGCGGCGCGGCGGCGGCGCTGGTCGGGGTGACCGGCATAGAGGGCAGCGTGGGCGTGGTGATGCTCACCGACGCCGTACCGGAACGGGTGGGCGCGCGCGTGGTCGACGCGGCCAGGGAGGTCGCCGACGCACTGCGCTGACCGGCGGCGGAGGGTGTGAGGCCCGGCTGACCGGCGGCGGAGGGTGTGAGCCCGCCCGGAACGCGGCAGATAGATTGACACCCGTGTTCTCACGTCTCTCTCGTCTCCCGCGTCCCGCTGTTCTCGCGGTGTGCGCCCTCCCGGTCGTCGCGCTGTTCGCCGTCACCCTGGCCGCGCCGTTGCCGTACGCCGTGGCGCAGCCGGGTTCGACCACGGACGTCCTCGGCTCGGACCGGGGCCGGCCGGTCATCGCGATCAGCGGGACGCCCACCCGTAGAACCACGGGCGAGCTGCGGATGACGACAATCCTGGCGACCGGCCCGTCGACGGACATCAGCCTCGGGGACGTGGCCGAGGCGTGGTTCCGTACGGACCGGGCGGTGCTCCCGCGCGAGGCGGTCTACCCGTCGGGCAAGTCCGACAGCGAGATCCGCGAGCGCAACACCGAGGACATGGTCGACTCCCAGGACGCGGCGACCCGCGCGGCGCTCGGCTATCTCGGCAAGGACGCCAAGAGCGTCGACGTCAGCCTCCACCTCGCCGACGTCGGCGGCCCCAGCGCCGGTCTGCTCTTCGCCCTCGGCATCGTCGACAAACTCGACGGCGACGGCTCCGGCGGCGACCTGACCGGCGGCCACACCATCGCGGGTACGGGCACGATCACCGGCGACGGCGAGGTCGGCGCGGTGGGCGGCGTCTCCCTGAAGACCCAGGCGGCCGGACGCGACGGGGCGACCGTCTTCCTCGTACCGAAGGCGGAGTGCTCGGACGCGCGGTCGGAGCTGCCGAAGGGGATGCGGCTGATCCCCGTCACCACCCTGAAGGGCGCGGTGTCGGCGCTGAAGGCACTGGGGAAGGACGAGAAGGTCCCGAGCTGCTGATGGGGGACGGGGGACGGGGGACGGGGATGGCCGAACGCTCCAGCTCATACGAAGCCCGACGACTTCCTCGGCGGCCTCTGGGAGCTGCCCGGCGGCGGCGTCGAGCCGGACGAGCAACTGGAAGAGGCGCTGCGCGGGGAGGTCATGGAGGAGACCGGCCTCGTTGTCTCCGAAGTCACCGGCTACGTCGGTGCCTTCGACTACGCATCCGACAACGGTCTGCTGACCCGACAGTTCACCTTTGCCGTCACTGTCGAGAAGCGCGAGCCGGTTGTCCTTACCGAGCACGACGACTCGACCTGGGCGGACCGGAGCGAATCGCCCAAGGTGAGTGACGAGACGCGAGTGCTCCTTACGCACTGACACCCGTGGACGGCTCACTCCTCAACGAGGCCGAGAAGTGAGCCGTTGTCGCGATGACGCCGCGGAGTCGTCGTCCGGCTCCCAGCCGGGTTCGTCCTCGCCTTCGGTCGTACCGTTGTCCGTACCGCCGCTGCCCGCGCTCACGCGTACACCTCCGAAACGTACGTGCCTCGCTGGGCGATCCCCTCGGGGGCACGGAAGGTCGCGCCGTACGACCCGGACAGAAGCCGGACAGAAAGCCGGACGGGAACCTGGACAGAACCCCGGACGGAAGCGCGTTGGCCGGTTCCTGTCACCGTCCCGGGGGTGCTTCGGCGGTGGTGGTGACGGTCTCGCGGGTCTGTTCCGCGGGTGGGTTCGGGCGCCTCGGCGGCGTCGTGCTGTTCGCCCGGTGGATGCACCAGACGGCGAGCCCGGACCCGAGGCACGGCGGTGCGAAGCGCATCAGGACCCAGCCGCCCCATACGTACGCGCTGATCGCCGCCGTCAGGTGGATGGCCGCCGCCACCCCGTACATCGCGGCGAGTTCCGCCTTCGGATTCCTCATCGTTCCCCCGTCAGTCGGAGCTTGCCTGTTCCACCAACGGGATGATCCGCAGCGGTACGGGATTCTCCATGACAATTGCCGTCGAGGCGCGCACGATGCCGTCGAAGCCGACGACGAGGTCGATCACCCGTTGGAGGTCGGCGTTGGAGCGGGCGACCAGGCGGCAGAGCATGTCGCCCGAGCCCGTGGTGGTGTGGAGTTCGAGCACCTCGGGGACCCCGGCGAGATGGGTGCGTACGTCGGCGCCCTGGCCCTGTTTGATCTCCAGGGTGGCGAAGGCCGTGACCGGGTAGCCGAGGGCCGCCGGGTCGACGGTGGGGCCGAAGTCGCGGATGACGCCGTTCGACTGGAGGCGGTCCAGCCGCGCCTGTACGGTCCCGCGCGCCACGCCCAGCCGGCGCGATGCCTCCAGTACGCCGATCCGGGGCTCCCTGGCCAGCAGCACGATCAGCCTGCCGTCGAGTCCGTCGATGCCGGCACTGTCCATGGCGTGTCTCCCTCCCGTTCGAAGATCTCCCGCTTCGGGGATCTTCCGCTCGGGGATCTCCGGTTCAAACATGGTCATCTTGTGCAGAAAGACCGGATGGCGCGGCCTATCGCTATGCATATTGTCCAGCTGAAATGCGAACTGTTGCACACCTTGTGGAGTGGGGTGACCCTGGTCCCATGGCTGACACCTCCACGCACGCCCCCGCTGCCCCGCGCGCCACGGACCCCTTTCCGGTCAAGGGGATGGACGCGGTCGTCTTCGCCGTCGGCAACGCCAAACAGGCCGCGCACTACTACTCCACGGCCTTCGGCATGAAGCTGGTCGCCTACTCCGGACCGGAGAACGGCAGCCGTGAGACCGCCAGTTACGTCCTCACCAACGGCGCGGCCCGTTTCGTGTTCACCAGTGTCATCAAGGCGTCCACCGAGTGGGGCGGCTTCCTCGCCGGGCATGTCGCCGAGCACGGCGACGGGGTCGTGGACCTGGCGATCGAGGTCCCGGACGCGCGGGCCGCGTACGCCTACGCGACCGGGCACGGCGCCCGTGGGCTCCAGGAGCCGTACGAGATCAAGGACGAGTACGGGACCGTCGTCCTGGCCGCCATCGCGACGTACGGCGAGACCCGGCACACCCTGGTCGACCGCTCCGGCTACACCGGCCCGTACCTGCCCGGATTCGTCGCGGCCGACCCGATGGTGGAGCCCCCCGCCCGGCGCACCTTCCAGGCCATCGACCACTGCGTGGGCAACGTCGAGCTCGGCCGGATGAACGAATGGGTGGAGTTCTACCACCAGGTCATGGGGTTCACCAATATGAAGGAGTTCGTGGGCGACGACATCGCCACCGAGTACTCCGCCCTCATGTCGAAAGTCGTCGCGGACGGCACCCTCAAGGTGAAGTTCCCGATCAACGAACCCGCCATCGCCAAGAAGAAGTCGCAGATCGACGAGTATCTGGAGTTCTACGGGGGCGCCGGCGTCCAGCACATCGCCCTCGCCACCAACGACATCGTCGCCTCCGTACGCGCGATGCGCGCCGCCGGTGTGCGTTTCCTGGACACGCCCGACTCGTACTACGACACCCTCGGCGAATGGGCGGGCGAGACCCGGGTGCCCGTCGAGACGCTGCGCGAGCTGAAGATCCTGGTCGACCGGGACGAGGACGGCTACCTGCTCCAGATCTTCACCAAGCCCGTCCAGGACCGGCCGACCGTCTTCTTCGAGATGATCGAGCGCCATGGCTCGATGGGCTTCGGCAAGGGCAATTTCAAGGCGCTGTTCGAGGCGATCGAGCGCGAACAGGAGAAGCGCGGGAATCTCTGACGCCGGGAATCCCTGACGCCGGGAATCTCTGACGCGTGACGGACGCGTGGACAGACCGTCAATAACAGCAGGTGGGGAGGGCCGTGTGCCCGTACGTACGGGATCAACTGTACGTACGGGACCACCGTCCCCTACTTCGGCGCCTCCGTCGCCGCCGGCTCGCCCAGCTCCTCCAGTGCGTCCAGCGCCTTCGGTGCCAGCAGCGGGGAGAAGTACGGATCGATCCGCAGCGCCTCGCCGATATGGCGGCGGGCCGGGTCGTCCAGGCCGAGGGTGCGTTCGATCTCGCCCCGGTGGTAGGTGAACAGGGCGCTGCGCAGGCCCTGTTCGGTCGCCTTCCGGGCGTAGGGCAGGGCCTCCTTCTCCCGGCCCGCACGGAACAGCGCCCAGCCCAGCGCGTCCGCGACCGCCACACTGCGGTGCTTCTTGTTCCACTCGGCCTTGAGGCGCAGGACGGCGGAGTCGGGGTCGCCGTGGTCGGATTCGGCGCGGGCGAGGACGAGTTCCTCGTTCACCCCGTTCTCCCGGGCCCGGTCGCCCTGGGCGCGCAGGGCCGCGTACTGGGTGGCGGCGTCGCCGTCGAGGCCCTTGGATTCGTACAACTCACCCAGTTCCAGGGTGTATTCGAGGCTGGGGTACTTCGCCAGGGCGGCCTGGTAGTCGCGGTACGCCTCGTCCGTACGGCCCAGCGCGGCCAGCGCCGCCGCCCGGCCGGCGAGGGCGGGGTGGTGGTCGCGGGAGGCGGCCAGGGCCGCGGTGTAGTGGCCGAGGGCCTCGGCCGGTTCGCCGCGCTCCCGGGCCAGTTCGCCCAGGGTGTGCAGGGCCGCGGCCTTCTCGGCGGGGGTGGTGGCGCGGGCCGCCGCCTCCGTGGCCTTCACCACCGCGTCCTCGCGCCAGCCCCGGTCGCGGTAGACGGTGGCGACGCGGGTCAGGACGGGGGAGTCCGACCGCAGCTCCCGCAGCTTGTCGAGGGCCTTGCCCGCCGCCGCGTAGTCGCCGAGCCCGTTGTACGCGTCGATCAGCACCGGGTACGCGGACCAGGAGGCGGGCCGCTGCTTCCGTACCGTCTCGGCCCACCGCTTGGCGGCGGCGAAGTCGTGCCGGGCGCCCGCGAGTTCGGCGAGCCCGAGGAGCGCCCCGGGGGCGTGGCCTGTGCCCGCCTTGGCGTCGTCGCCCCCGGCGGCCCGGGGGGAGGCGGCGGTCGACGGCTCGCCGGGGCGGACGGCGAGCGAGTGCCGCAGGGCCCGGTCGGCCTTCGGGTAGTACGCGGGATCGGCGCCCATGAGCCCGCGCCGCACATAGGCGGAACCGAGCACCGCCCAGGCCCCGCCGTCCTCGGGGTGGGTCCGTACCCGGGCCTCCCGGTCGCGGATGAGCGCGGCCAGATCCGGCAGCGCGGCGGGCGCCCCGGCCTCCATCGCCGCCCGCGCCCGCGCCTGCGGGCCGGCGGTCTCCGGGGCCGGGCCCCGGTCGGGTACGAACAGCAGGACGCCGCCGACCAGCGCCGCGCCGATCCCGGCCGCCAGCGCCGCTCTTCTGACCTGACCGATCTGCTCAGTTTTCATGGCATTCATGGCGTTCATGATGGTTACTGTGCGTCAATACGAAGAATGCGTCCGTGGTTGGAGTGGCGGATCGCGACGGGGTTCACACCGATGGCCCCGGATGCGAGGCTGGGGCCATGGACGATCTCCTCGCACAGCTGCGGGCCGGGCTCCCCGCCGAAGCCCTGATCACCGATCCCGACGTGATGGCCTCGTACGCCCACGACATGGCCGGCTTCTGCGAGGCCGGCGAGTCCGCGGCGGTCGTCCTGCCGCGTACGGTCGAACAGGTCCAGCACGTGATGCGCACGGCGACCGCGCTCCGGGTCCCCGTCGTCCCGCAGGGGGCCCGTACGGGGCTGTCGGGGGCGGCCAACGCCTCGGACGGGTGCGTCGTCCTCTCGCTGACGAAAATGGACCGGATCCTGGAGATCAGTCCGGTCGACCGGATCGCCGTCGTCGAACCGGGCGTCATCAACGCCACGCTCTCCCGGGCCGTCGGCGAGCAGGGGCTCTACTATCCGCCGGATCCCTCCAGCTGGGAGATGTGCACCATCGGCGGGAACATCGGCACGGCCTCCGGCGGGCTGTGCTGCGTCAAGTACGGCGTCACCGCCGAATATGTCCTCGGCCTCGATGTCGTCCTCGCGGACGGCCGCCTCCTCACCACCGGCCGTCGCACCGCCAAGGGGGTCGCCGGATATGACCTGACCCGGCTGTTCGTGGGCTCCGAGGGCAGCCTCGGCATCGTCGTCAAGGCGGTCCTGGCGCTCCGGCCGCAGCCGCCGCGCCAGCTCGTCCTGGCCGCGGAGTTCCCGTCCGCCGCCGCCGCGTGCGACGCCGTCTGCCGGATCATGGAGCGCGGGCACACCCCGTCCCTCCTCGAACTGATGGACCGTACGACCGTCCGCGCCGTCAACGCGATGGCGAACATGGGCCTCCCCGACACCACCGAGGCGCTGCTGCTCGCCGCCTTCGACACCCCGGACCCGGCGGGCGATCTGGCGGCGGTCGGGGAGCTGTGCACCGCCGCCGGGGCCACCGAGGTGGTCCCCGCCGAGGACGACGCCGAGTCCGAGATGCTGCTCCAGGCGCGCCGGCTCGCGCTCCCCGCGCTGGAGGCCGTCAAGTCCGCGACGATGATCGACGACGTCTGTGTCCCGCGCTCGCGGCTCGCCGAGATGCTCGCGGGCACCACCGCCGTCGCCGAGAAGTACGGGCTGACCATCGGCGTCTGCGCGCACGCGGGCGACGGCAACACCCACCCCGTCGTCTGCTTCGACCAGGCGGACCCGGACGAGTCGCGGCGGGCCCGTGAGTCGTTCGACGAGATCATGGCGCTCGGCCTGGAACTGGGCGGCACGATCACCGGTGAGCACGGCGTCGGCGTCCTCAAGAAGGAGTGGCTGTCGCGGGAGCTGGGGCCGGTGGGGATGGAGTTGCAGCGCTCCATCAAGGCGGCCTTCGACCCGCTGGGGCTGCTCAATCCGGGCAAGCTCTTCTGACGTCTTCCGCATGCCGTCAGGACTCGCCGTCGGCCGACTCGTCCGCCGGCCAGGGGTTCCGCAGCCACAGATCGTCCGCCGGGGTCGGGGCCAGCAGTACGGCCAGCCCGTCGTCGATACGCAGCTCCTCCGTCTCCGTACCCGGCGGCACGATGCGCAAGGTCCGCTCCACCCACGCGGACACGGCCGAGGACGGCGCCTCCAGCAGCGCGTCACCGTCGGGCGAGGTGAGCGCGAAACACAGCACCCCGCGCCCGGCGACCTTGGTCGGCCAGATCCGTACATCACCGTGCCCGCACGGCCGGAACACCCCCTCGACCAGCAGCTCCCGGGCGAAGGTCCAGTGCACGGGGGAGTCCGAGCCGATGTGGAAGGTGATGTGCACGGCGTACGGATCGTCCGTACGGTACGTCAGCCGGGCCGGTACGGGGATGCTGTGCTCGGGCGACAGCACCAGATTCAGCTCCAGTTCGCGTTCCACCGCAGTATGCATGAGCCGTACTTCCTCTCCTGTTCGGCGGTACGACCGGGCCCGGTGGCCGGGCCGTACGGAGGCCGTACCGAGTGAGAGGCGCTTCCCCGCCGGCTATGACGCGACTTTCGGGGATTATTTTTTCGGCGGGCTTTCGGCGGGCCGGCGATTGGCTTTCGGCGGGCCTCAGGGCGGCTTTCGGCCGTCCCCGATCGGTTCCCGCTGTGAAGAAGGCGTGAGGGAGGCGCGAGAAACGGACTGATGTCCGGCTTTTCGCGCACCTTGTCGAACGAATCCGACCCCACAGCCTTACGCTTCGCATCGACGTCTCTCCTCTTCCGCCCGAACGCGGTTCTCTCCGCTGGTCTCCTTCTTCGAGCACCCGTCTTCTTCGTTAATGTCTGCCTGGACAAGCGGAGGCCCGTGGACATGGTGAGAGTGAACGGAGTTGGGGTCAGTGGCTACTCCACCTGGTGACGGCGGGAACGCGCCCCGGGAAGGTTTCTACCCGGACCCGTCCATTCCCGGATACGTCAGATACTGGAACGGCACCGCCTGGGTGCCCGGTACGAGCAGGCCCGCGCCCCCGGACGCCCCGGGGGTACGGAGCGCCCCGGCCCCCGCCCCGGCCCCCGCCCCCGCCCTCGACGAGACGGGCCCCGTCTTCCTCGACGACGACCCGCCCGGCGCCCCGCAGGAACCGGCCTCCGCCTGGCAGGCCGACGCCGCACGGCAGACGGGCTTCGGCGGTGACCGTGACACCCGGGTCTCCTGGGGCGCCCCGGCGCCGGACCCCCGGTCCCCCGGCGCGCCCGCCGACCCGCGCCTCGACGTACAGGCACCCCGTCCCGCCCTCCCCGGCAGGCGTACGGGCGGCTCCGGCGCGGGCGGCGACGGTGAGCCCGGTGACGGCGCCACGCCGCACCGGCCGCTGGTCCCGCCGCCGAGCGCGCAGCCGCCCGTGGACAGCACCGTCGCCCTCCGCGCCCTGCGCGCGGCCCGGCGCGCCAAGGCCCAGGGCGACGCGGCGGCCGGCCGCACCGGACCGGCGGACGGCACGATGTCGATCCGCGCCCTGAGCCAGGGGGCCTGCGAGGCGGGCAAGGCGGCGAAGGCCCTGCCGAAGGTCCCGGCCCAGCCCCAGCAGCTCCAGCCCGCGCAGCCCACCGCGCCCCAGCTCCAGCCCCCGCAGCCCCCGGCGCCCCGGGCCCTGCCACCCCGCCCCGACGACCAGCGGCGCGCCGAGTGGGCCGCCCCGGAGCCGTACGCCCCCATCAGCGCCGGCGCGGGCGGCGGCGCCACGTCCTGGGCCCAGCAGGTGCACCAGCTCGCCCACGACGACCAGGCCGTCGTGGGCTGGAAGCCCCCGGTCGAGGACGCGTTCCTGCTGGCCGCGCGCGCCCAGACCGCCTCCAGGCCGGCCGGTCCCGGCAAGCGGCTGGTGGCCCGGCTGATCGACACCCTGGTCCTCGGGCTGGTCATCGGTGCCCTGGCGGTCCCGCTCGTCTCCCGTACCCGTACCCACATCGACGGCAAGATCGCGGCGGCCGAGCAGACCGGCGAGACCGTCACCATCTGGCTGCTCGACGGCACGACCGGCGTCTACCTCGGCGTCCTGCTCGCCGCGCTGCTGGTCGTCGGGGTGGTGTACGAGGCGCTGCCGACCGCGAAGTGGGGGCGCACGCTGGGCAAGAGGCTCTGCGGTCTGGACGTACGGGACATCGAGACCCACGAGCCCCCGGGCTTCGGCGCGGCGGTGCGCCGCTGGCTGGTCTACAGCGTGCTGGGGCTGCTCGTCGTGGGCGTACTGAACGTGCTGTGGTGCCTGTTCGACCGGCCGTGGCGGCAGTGCTGGCACGACAAGGCGGCCCGTACCTTCGTGAGCGGCTGAGCAACTGAGTGGCTGAGCGGTCGGCCGGGTGTCCGACCGGGCGCCCGGCTGACGCCCGGTGAGCTGATGGCTTGTCGGTGGCCGTATAGCCCACCAGGAGGACCGTTCCTCCCGAACGGCGGGCGCTCCGTTGCGGGCCCCCGCGTGGCGGGGTGCACTGCCCTCATGAGCAACGATCAGCCGCCGCCGGAGAACGACCCGTTCGGTTCGTCACGTCAGCCGCCGCCGGAGAACGACCCGTTCGGTTCGTCACGTCAGCCGCCGCCGGAGAACGACCCGTTCCGCAAGCCGCCGCCGCCCCCCGACGGCGACGGGAACGGGCCGCCGCACGCCCCTCCGTACGATCCGAACGCCCATGGCGCGGGCGGACCCTACGGAGGCACCGATCCGCTCGCCGGGATGCCGCCGCTCGCGCCGTTCGGGACGCGGCTGCTGGCCCGGATCATCGACATCGTGATCGTCTTCATCCCGCTGGCGATCATCTCGCTGATCACCGGAGGCGCCTGGTACTCCACGGGCGACAACGGGGAGTGGGACAACGTCACCAATCAGATGAACACCGGACGGCACTGGGTCTGGTCGCTGGTCTCGCTCCTCGCCTACGCCGGCTACGACACCTTCATGACGAAGAAGTACGGGCAGACCCTCGGCAAGCGCTGGCTGAAGATCAGGGTCGCGATGCTGAACGACGGGGCCAATCCGGACACGCGGTCCTCGCTGCTGCGCGCGGCGGTGCTCTGGGTGCCCGCGCTGATCTGCTGCTTCCTGCTCTGGTGGCTGGTGCTGCTCGCGACGGTCCTGGCGAGCAGGCCGTACAGACAGGGTCTGCACGACAAGGCCGCCGGGACCGTCGTGGTGTCAGCGCAGCGGTGAGTGCCGGCCGGCCCCGGCACCCACCGGGGTCTCGGTGGCGGTGGCGGTCACCCGGGCGGTGGCGCGAGCGCTCGTACGGGCCCGGCCCGGCTTGTTCGGCAGGGGCACGGTCATGGCCACCAGCAGGCCGAGACCGAGCGCGGCGACCCCGATCACCGCGACACCTATGCCCGCGGTGGTGCCGGACAACAGGAGCATGGCGAGGGTCGAACAGACGATGGTGGCGGAGCCGTAGGCGAGCTGAGCGGCAGTCGGACGCGGCATGGCGGAATCCGTCCCTCGGAGCATCGGCGTTGGGGATCGATGGTGCTGTGGGGGATCTACGTGGGGGTGTCTCGCGGGTCTCGCATGTACGACGGAAATCTCGGACTACAGGATGGCCGGGTGGATCGCACCCTCCTGGCGACTCTACGAGACTCGATGCCCGAGCGGAACGGCTAGTAAGCGCTGCGCAATTGGTAGGGCCGGTGCACGGGGGGCGCACGGCAGCACCGCCCCCGGGCGACCGGCCGAAAACATGCTCCCACTTGTCCCGAATGCTCAAGATCAGGAGTTCTGTCCGAAGGGCGGAACGAGGGCCCCCATAGTGCAGTTGACGGGTTCAAGTCAAGGTCTGTCTTTTCTCCTTCAAGTCCTGTCCAATGTCGTCACTTATGGCGTATCTACGCGCGCGGATCCCTCAACTTGCCACCCGCGGATCGCGTGCGTCGGGGAGGAACAGCATCAAGTGATCAGCAATCGACGGGCTGGAAGAATGTCCGCGGTGATCGTGGCCCTGGCCGCGACCGCCGCGACGGCCTCGGCCTTCACCACGGCCCAGGCGCATGACAACTCCGGTAATCCCGCAGCCGGCCCCACCGCGACCGAGAGCCGAGACCCGGCACCGCAGCAGGGCCAGGTCGAACACGATCTGGACGGCCCGTTCAGCAAGCAGCAGTCGAAGCAGCGCGAGGACGCGCTCCAGCAGGTCATATCCGGTGACGCCACGGTGCAGAAGCGCGGCGGCTCCCAGGTGGTGAAGCTCGACCGGGGCAAGTACGTCGAGCTGGGCCGGGAGAAGACCGACAAGATCTTCACCATCCTCGTGGAGTTCGGCAACCAGGTCGACAGCACCACGACGCACGACCCGGACGGACCCGACGGGCCGCTCCCGCCCGTCACGAAGTTCGGCGGGACCCCCGGTCCCCTGCACAACGAGATAGCCGCGCCCGACCGCTCGGTCGACAACTCGACCGCCTGGCAGGCGGATTACAACCAGGAGCACTTCCAGGACCTGTACTTCGGTACGGGCAAGGACAGCAAGGGCAAGCAGAAGGAATCGCTGAAGACCTACTACGAGAAGACGTCCTCCGGGCGCTACTCGGTCGACGGCGAGGTCTCCGACTGGGTCAAGGTCCCCTGGAACGAGGCCCGTTACGGTTCCAACTACTGCGGCTCCTCCAACTGCTCCAACGTCTGGGACCTGGTGCGCGACGGCGTCACCGCCTGGGCCGCCGACCAGAAGGCGCAGGGCAGGACCGACGCCGAGATCAAGGACTACCTCTCCCAGTACGACCAGTGGGACCGGTACGACTACGACGGCGACGGCAACTTCAACGAGCCCGACGGCTACATCGACCACTTCCAGATCGTCCACGCGGGCGAGGACGAGTCCGCGGGCGGCGGTGCCCAGGGCACGGACGCCCTGTGGGCGCACCGCTGGTACGCGTACGGCTCCAGCGCGGGCACCACGGGCCCCTCGGACAACAAGGCCGGCGGCGCCCAGATCGGGAACTCCGGCATCTGGGTCGGCGACTACACGATGCAGCCGGAGAACGGCGGCCTCGGCGTCTTCGCGCACGAGTACGGCCACGACCTCGGCCTGCCCGACCTGTACGACACCGCGGGCGGCGAGAACTCCACCGGGTTCTGGACGCTGATGTCGTCCGGCTCCTGGCTCGGCACCGGCAAGGAATCCATCGGTGACCTGCCCGGTGACATGACCGCCTGGGACAAGCTCCAGCTCGGCTGGCTCGACTACGACGTGGCCAAGGCGGCCACCGACTCCACGCACAAGCTGGGGGTCTCGGCGTACAACACCAAGAACCCGCAGGCGCTCGTGGTCGAACTGCCCAAGAAGGAGAAGACCACGACGGTCGTCAAGCCCGCCGAAGGCTCCAAGCAGTGGTGGAGCGGCATGGGCAACGACCTCAGCAACACCCTGACCCGCTCGGTCGACCTGACCGGTAGGTCCACGGCGGCGCTGGAGCTCCAGGGCTGGTGGGACATCGAGGCCGACTTCGACTACCTGTACGCCGAGGTGTCGACGGACGGCGGCGCCACCTACACGCCGCTCGACGGCACGGCCGACGGCAAGTCCCTGACGCGCGACGCGGCCGACCGTACGGCCCTGACCGGCGTCTCGGGCACGTACAAGAAGCTCGTCTACCCGCTGGACGCCTACGCGGGCCAGAAGGTCGACCTCCGCTTCCGCTACCTGACCGACGGCGGCGTGGCCGACAAGGGCTTCGCGGCGGACGACATCAAGGTGATCGCCGACGGTACGCCGGTCTTCGCCGACAACGCCGAGGGCGACGACGCGGGCTGGACCCCGAAGGGCTTCTCGCGGATCGGCGAGAACTTCACGCAGGACTACGACCAGTACTACATCGCGGAGAACCGGCAGTACGTCTCGTACGACAAGACGCTCAAGACCGGCCCGTACAACTTCGGCTTCTCGGCGCCGAACAACGCCACGGTCGAGCACTACGCGTACCAGAACGGCCTGTTGATCTGGCTGTGGGACACCTCGCAGAAGGACAACAACACCAGCCAGCACGAGGGCGAGGGCCTGGTCCTGCCGGTGGACGCCCACGCCACGCCGCTGAAGTGGGCGGACGGCACGCTGATGCGCTCGCGCATCCAGTCGTACGACTCGACGTTCAGCTGGTGGCCGACGACCGGCCTGAAGCTGCACCAGGCCGACCGGCTGACGCGGATCGCGCCGCAGCTCGGGGTGCCGTTCTTCGACGACAGGAAGGGCACGTACTGGAGCGCGGAGAACCCGCGCGCCAGCGTGAAGGTTCCTGACACCAACACCAGGATCAGCATCGTCAGCCAGCCGCTGGATGGCCGGACGATGACGGTCAAGGTGGGCAAGTCCACTAAGTAACCGCGAGTAATCGCAGGTCAAAGCAGTGATCGGCCGTCGCCCCCTAGCGGGCGGCGGCCGATCGTGTTTAGGTGCGTCCTACGGATTCTTATTGACAGGGCGTCCCACGGGACAGGCCCATGACCCCACCCACGACAGCGCACGGGGGAGATGACCGGCATGGCAGGCGGAGGCTTCAGCAGACTCCCGAACGGCACGGTGGTGGTGGCGGTGACCCTGCCCAGCCCCCGGGCCGAGGGCGGCATGGTGCGCGTCCTGGTGCACGCGGTGAACCGGGCCCGTGCCCTGACCCGGCTCCGGAACCTCGGGCTGCGGGCGGTCTACCTCCGGGGCAACGCCCACCCGCCCACACCGGACGAGATCACCGCCGTGCTCCACCATCCGGACGGCCTGCTCTGGCGCGCCACACCGGAGTGCCTGGAGCAGCTCTGGCAGCCGATACGGGCGCTGCTGGGCCGACAGGCCGGGGCTGCCTGGTAGGGCTTCCGGCGGCCCGCCGAGCGCCCCGCCGGAGGCCCGGTGGGCGGCTCAGTCGGGCAGGACCGGGGTGCCGGTCAGCTCCACGCCCGCCGCGCGCAGCTCCGTGAGGGCGTGCGCGGTGGTCTCCTTCGACACGGCGGCCGTCAGATCGAGCAGGACCCGGGTGGTGAAGCCCCCGCGGACCGCGTCGAGCGCCGTCGCGCGGACGCAGTGGTCCGTCGCGATGCCGACCACGTCGACCTCGGTGACCTCGTGCTCCCGCAGCCACTCCAGCAGCCGCACGCCGTTCTCGTCGGCGCCCTCGAAGCCGCTGTACGCCGCCTCGTACGCCCCCTTGTCGAACACCGCCTCGATCGCGCCGGAGGCGACGGCCGGGGCGAAATTGGGGTGGAAGCCCCCGCCCTCCGTACCGGCGACGCAGTGCACCGGCCAGCTGTCCACGAAGTCGGGGACGGCCGGGGGTATCGCGAAGTGGGAGCCGGGGTCGACGTGGTGATCGCGGGTGGCGACCACATGCCGGTATCCGGGGGAGGAGCGGCCGATCAGATCGGTGATGGAGGCCGCGACCTCGGCGCCCCCCGTCACCGCGATGCTGCCGCCTTCACAGAAGTCGTTCTGGACGTCCACGACGATCAATGCGCGGTGCATGGGGCAATCCTTCGATGACGGGTTCTTCGGCCACGGGCTCGGGGGCGGATTCGGCAGCGGGTACGGGGCGAGGCGGGGACGCGGAGCCGGGGCGGTCCCGCGGGAGCGTTCGAACAACTGCTACCACCGTCCCGCCCGCCTCACACGTATCGCCTCACACGTACTCGGTCGGGATCACCGGCTCGCCCCGCGACAGCTGGATCGCCGACATCGGCAGCCCCGCGCGGGCCGCGATATGCCGCTGACGTACGGCGTCCAGCGGCTCCCGCGCCACTATCCCGCCGCCCTTGACCAGCTCCACCAGCAGCTGCCGGTCCGCCAGCTCGGGCGGTACGGGACCGGTGCCGATCACCTCGGCCTCGGCGTACCCCTGCGCGTCGGTCCGGCGGGCCGCCCACTTGCGGCCGCCCACCGAAGCCTTCCCGCCCAGGGACTTCTTCGCCACCGGGACGAGCGGGGCCTTCGGATCGGCGGACCGTGCGCGGGCGACCAGCTTGTAGACCATGGAGCAGGTGGGGTGCCCGCTGCCGGTGACCAGCTGGGTGCCGACGCCGTACGCGTCCACCGGGGCGGCGGCCAGCGAGGCGATGGCGTACTCGTCCAGGTCGGAGGTGACCACGATCTTCGTGTCGACCGCGCCCAGCTCGTCCAGCTGCTGCCGGACCCGGTGCGCCACCAGCAGCAGATCGCCGGAGTCGATCCGGACGGCCCCCAGCTCGGGCCCGGCGATCTCCACGGCGGTCCGGACGGCCTCGGCGACGTCGTACGTGTCGACCAGCAGCGTCGTCCCCGGGCCGAGCGCGTCGACCTGGGCGCGGAAGGCGTCGCGCTCGCTGTCGTGCAGCAGGGTGAAGGCGTGCGCGCTCGTCCCGACGGTCGGGATGTCGTAGCGGAAACCGGCCGCCAGGTCGGAGGTGGTGTCGAAGCCGCCGACGTACGCCGCGCGCGCCGCCGCCACGGCGGACAGCTCGTGCGTACGGCGCGCGCCCATCTCGATCAGCCGGCGCCCGCTCGCGGCGGCCGACATCCGGGAGGCCGCGGCGGCGATGGCCGAGTCGTGGTTGAGGATCGACAGGATCACGGTCTCCAGCAGCACGCACTCGGCGAAGGAGCCCTCGACCCGCAGGACCGGCGAGCCCGGGAAGTAGACCTCGCCCTCCGGGTAGCCCCAGATGTCCCCGTTGAAGCGGTACGCGGCGAGCCACTCCAGCGTCGGTCCGTCGACGATCTCCTTCTCGCGCAGGAAGCCCAGCACGTCCGCGTCGAAGCGGAAGTTCTCCACGGCGTCCAGCACCCGCCCGGTGCCCGCCACGACCCCGTAACGGCGTCCCTCGGGCAGCCGCCGGGTGAAGACCTCGAAGACCGAGCGGCGATCGGCCGTACCGGCCTGGAGCGCCGCCCGGAGCATCGTCAGTTCGTACTGATCGGTGAAGAGCGCGGTCGACGGCACATCCACCGGCAGCCCACCACCCTTGTTCGGATGCGCTGCGCGCGCTTTCTCATACGGCAGCCCAAGGTCCGCAGTGTTCATACGAAGATGCTACCCCTAATACTCGTCACATTGACGATTTCTGTTTCCGGTCGCCCGGCGGTCATCCGGCCGACGTCCGGCCGCCACCCCGTCGCCGGTCTTCGTTTGTGCGACACGCCGCCCAGAGTGGCAGCATGGGTCGGGTGAGGCTGTGGCTTCCGGCACGCCCCCGGCAGAGAAGAAGGTCGCCCCAACCGTGAGTGTCGCTCCGACAGAGATCGAACGCCCAGAGTCGGCCGAGGAGACGTTCGCCGTCCCCGAACCCGACGTGCCCTGGGTGACGATCGTCCACAACGACCCGGTCAACCTCATGAGTTACGTGGCGTATGTCTTCCAGGCCTATTTCGGCTATTCGAAGGACAAGGCACACAAGCTGATGCTCGACGTTCACCACAAGGGCCGCGCCGTCGTCTCCAGCGGCAGCCGCGAGGAGATGGAGCGCGACGTGCAGGCGATGCACGGCTTCGGGCTCTGGGCGACCCTCTCGCAGGACCGCAACTGATGGCCGGGCACTTCGAGGCGATCCCCGGCGGCGGCGCGGCCGTCGCGCTCGACGAGGTCGAGATCTCGATCCTGCGCTCCCTCGCCGTACAGCTGCTGGAGCTCATCGGCCCCGGCGCCGAGCCCACCCAGGGGGAGGACCCGCTCGCCGCCCTCTTCGCCCCCGGCCCCAGCGAACCCCCCAGCGACCCGGCGCTCGCCAGGCTCTTCCCGGACGCGTACGGCGGCCCGGACGCCTCCGGTGACGAAGCGGAACTGCGGGAGTACGCCGCCGAGTTCAGGCGGTTCACCGAGAACGACCTGCGCGACCGCAAGCGCGAGGACGGGATGGCGCTCGTCCGCACCCTGGACGGGCTCACCGCCACGGGCGAGGGCGGCGCCGTACTCAAACTGACCCCCGACGACTGCCGGCACTGGCTCGGCGCGCTCAACGACCTGCGGCTGACGATCGGCACCCGGCTGGACGTCACCGACGAGGACGAGGGCGGCGAGCTGTACCGGCTGCCGGACGGCGACCCGCGCAAGCCGATGGTGATGGCGTACCTCTGGCTCGGCGCGCTCCAGGAAACACTGGTGGAGACGCTGCTGCCCTGAAGGACTCCTTCCGTTTCCGTAGGATTCTCAGATAACGCTCAATTCGACGTAACGATCACGTCACCACCTGAGCGCTCTTTGTGGTTTCTGGTGGATTTTGTACGGATTTTCTCGTGGGTCGTGCCACCGGGGAACCCTTCCCCGAAACATTGCCACCGTGATAAATCTTCACGACTCCCCGGGTACGCCACCCCTGTCCCCGGGGCGCCTTCGTCGGCCGACCGCCGGTGGCACTCCATTCATATCCGGGGGGATCAGGAACTGGTCCGTGGCCGACGAACGGCGCGGATCAGTGTGGAGAAAGGCACACGACCATGACCTCTGCGCAGGTCGACAAGGAGTACGGCGACGGGACCGTCCCGCGGGCGGCCGGCGACGGCCCGCCCGAAGAGGGATACGAGCGCGGGCTCGGCAGCCGCCAGGTCCAGATGATCGCCATCGGCGGTGCGATCGGCGTCGGGCTCTTCATGGGCGCCGGGGCGAACATCGCCAAGGCCGGTCCCAGCGTCATCCTCATCTACGCCCTCGCCGGCGTAGTGATCTTCTTCATCATGCGGGCGCTCGGCGAGCTGCTCCTCTACCGGCCGGTCTCGGGCTCCTTCGCGGAGTACGCCCGTGAGTTCCTCGGCCCTTTCTTCGGCTTCGCCACCGGCTGGACCTACTGGCTGATGTGGATCGTCACCTGTATGGCAGAGCTGACGGCCGCCGCCATCTATATGCACTTCTGGTTCCCGAGCATCCCGCAGTGGGTCAGTGCCCTGGTCTTCCTCGTGGTGCTCTTCGGCGTCAACCTGATCTCGGTGAAGATCTTCGGTGAGGTCGAGTTCTGGTTCTCGATGATCAAGGTCACCGCGATCATCGGCATGATCGTCATCGGTTTCGGCGTGCTCACCCTCGGCTTCTCCGACGCCGGTCAGACCGCCGCCGTGTCGAACCTCTGGTCCCACGGCGGGGTCTTCCCCAACGGCGTCGGCACCAGCCTGATGACCCTCCAGGGCGTGATGTTCGCCTACCTCGCCGTCGAGCTGGTCGGTGTCACCGCGGGCGAGTCCGAGGACCCCGAGAAGACCCTCCCCAAGGCCATCAACACGCTGCCCTGGCGGATCATCGTCTTCTACGTCGGCGCGCTCCTGATCATCCTCTCGGTGGTCAAGTGGACCGAGTTCCAGGCGGGCACCAGCCCCTTCGTGTACGCCTTCGAGAAGATGGGCATCCCGCTCGCGGCGGGCATCGTCAACTTCGTCGTGCTGACGGCCGCGCTCTCCTCCTGCAACTCCGGGATGTACTCCACCGGCCGGATGCTGCGCGACCTCGCCTCCAACGGCGAGGCCCCCAAGTCCTTCGGCCGGCTCAACTCCCGCAAGACCCCGGCCGTCGGCATCGCCGTCTCCGTCTCCCTGATGGGCATCGGGGTGATCCTCAACTACATCGTCCCGGAGAAGGCATTCGGGTATGTGATCTCCGTGGCCACCGCCTCGGGTATCTGGACCTGGCTGATGATCCTCATCAGCCACATCCGCTACCGCAAGGCCGTGGACGCGGGCCGGCTCCCGGCCTCCTCCTTCCCGGCCCCCGGCGGATCGTTCTTCAGCTGGGTCGCGGTCATCTTCCTGCTCTGCGTCACCTGCATGATCGCGTTCGACAGCGATGGGCGGATCTCCCTCTACGTGGGTGCCGTCTGGGCGGTCGGCCTCGTGGTGGGCTGGCGGTACCTCAAGCGGCAGAACCCGCAGATCGCCGGGGACGCCGAGCACGCCTCCGCCGTCGAGTAGCGGCAGCCGTACCCGTACGCGTACCGCACGGAAGACGCGTACCGCGCGGAAGACCCCCGGACCCGGAGAAGACCTCCCGGCCCCGGGGGTCTTCCGTATGTCCCTCTATATTTTCCGCATGCTCACCATCACCCAGGACCTGTACGACCGGATCGTCGCGCACGCGCGGGCCGACCACCCCGACGAGGCCTGCGGCGTGGTCGCGGGACCGGCCGGCGGCGGACGGGCCGAGCGGTTCATCCCCATGCTGAACGCCGCGCGGTCGCCCACCTTCTACGAGTTCGACTCGGCGGATCTGTTCACGCTCTACCGCGAGATGGACGACCGCGACGAAGAACCGGTCATCATCTACCACTCGCACACCGCGACCGAGGCCTATCCGTCCCGTACGGACATCACGTACGCCAATGAGCCCGGCGCCCACTACGTCCTCGTCTCCACCGCCGACGCGGACGGGGCGGGCCCCTTCCAGTTCCGCTCGTACCGCATCGTCGAGGGACAGGTCGCGGAGGAGGACGTGGAGATCGTCTGACGGCACCGGACGAGGGGCGCCGCCCCGACTCCGTCCACCTGCCGAACGCCGACCGTCCACGATGCGAGCGGCCATATCCGTACGCGGACCGGGAATCGATACGATGAGCGCATGGTTTCCCTCGACGTGACCGACAAGACGCCGAGCACCCCGCTGCTCGTCGCGCGGCTGCACGTCGATCTGTGCCGTCTCGCCAGTGCCATCTGTCCGGGCAGCGACAGCGCCGCCCGCTGAGCGACGGCCCGACCCGGCCCACCGCTGTCCCGAGCGGCGATCCGCACCACGCACTTCCCCCGCGCGGGGGCCGAGCCGCGCGCCCGTCACGCACTCCATGCCTCTCCCGACAGGAGCCCATGCCATGGCCATCGAGGTCCGCATCCCGACCATCCTCCGCACCTACACCGACGGCGCCAAGGCGGTCGACGGCAGTGGTGACACGCTCGCCGACCTCTTCGCCGACCTCGAAACCCGGCACGCGGGCATCCGCGAGCGCCTCATCGACCCGGCCAAGGACAACCAGCTCCGCCGCTTCGTGAACGTCTACCTCAACGACGAGGACGTCCGCTTCCTCGACGGCATCTCCACCAAGCTCACCGACGGCGACACCGTCACCATCCTCCCGGCGGTCGCCGGCGGCGCGCTCGAAACGTACCCGGCCTGATGCGCTACGACTCCCCGCTGGCGGCGGTCGGCAACACGCCCCTGGTCCTGCTCCCCAGGCTGTCGCCCTCGGCGGACGTCCGGATCTGGGCCAAGCTGGAGGACCGCAACCCCACCGGCTCCATCAAGGACCGGCCCGCGCTCCACATGGTCGAACAGGCCGAGAAGGACGGCCGGCTCACCCCCGGCTGCACCATCCTGGAGCCCACCAGCGGCAACACCGGCATCTCGCTCGCCATGGCGGCCAAGCTCAAGGGCTACCGCATCGTCTGCGTCATGCCGGAGAACACCTCCCAGGAACGGCGCGACCTGCTCACCATGTGGGGGGCGGAAATCGTCCCGTCCCCCGCCGCGGGCGGCTCCAACACCGCCGTACGCGTGGCGAAGGAACTGGCCGCCGAGAACCCCTCCTGGGTCATGCTCTACCAGTACGGCAACCCCGACAACGCGGGCGCGCACTACGCCACCACCGGCCCCGAGATCCTCGCCGACCTGCCCTCCATCACCCACTTCGTGGCGGGCCTGGGCACCACGGGAACGCTCATGGGCGTGGGCCGCTACCTGCGCGAGAACGTCGAGAACATCCAGATCGTCGCCGCCGAACCGCGCTACGACGATCTCGTCTACGGCCTGCGCAACCTGGACGAGGGCTTCGTCCCCGAGCTGTACGACGCCTCCGTCCTCACCACCCGCTTCTCCGTGGGCTCCGCCGACGCGGTCACCCGTACCCGCGAACTCCTCCAGCGGGAAGGCATCTTCGCGGGCGTCTCCACCGGCGCGGCGCTGCACGCGGCGATCGGCGTGGGCCGCAAGGCGGTCAAGGCGGGCGAGAGCGCCGACATCGTGTTCGTCGTCGCGGACGGCGGCTGGAAGTACCTGTCGACGGGCGTCTACACGGCGGCCACGACGGAAGAGGCGATCGAGACGCTCCAGGGCCAGCTCTGGGCGTAGACCTTCCGTTCGGATCGTGCCGATGGGGCGTGGTACCGGGGCTCGTCCCCGGACCCGCCCCTTCCGTATATCTCCCACCGCCCGTGACGACCCCGGGCGGGCCACTCGAACCGGTGACACCGTGGGTGAGTTCCCCCACAACGGCCCACCGTGGAGGAGCGACCAGCCGTTTCGCGCTTTACGCTCGACAAACCGTATGACCCCGTACGACCCCCGTCGCCCCCTCTTCCACGCCACGGAGGTTCACGCTCCATGAAGCTCACCGTCGTCGGCTGTTCGGGCTCCTTCCCCTCCGCGGGGTCGGCCTGCTCCAGCTACCTCGTAGAGGCCGACGGCTTCCGGTTGCTCCTCGACATGGGTAATGGCGCCCTCGGCGAGTTGCAGCGTCACTGTGGTCTCTACGACCTCGATGCCATTTTCCTCAGTCACCTCCACGCCGACCACTGCATCGACATGTGCGGATACTTCGTCGCGCGCTACTACCGCTTCGACGGCGGCCGTCCCGCGCCCATCCCCGTGTACGGCCCCGAGGGCACGGAGCAGCGCCTCACCACCGCCTACGCGGACACGCCCACGGACAAGTCCATGAGCGAGGTCTTCGACTTCCACACCCTCAAACCCGGCTCCTTCGAGATCGGGCCCTTCTCGGTCCGTACGGAGAAGATGGCGCACCCCGTCGACACCTTCGGGATCCGGGTCGAGCACGGCGGCGGCTCACTCACGTACTCCGGCGACACGGGCGCCTGCGAGCCGCTGGTCGAGCTGGCCGAGGAGACGGACCTCTTCCTCTGCGAGGCGGCGTTCACCTTCGGCAAGGAGGACGTCGAGGGCCTCCATCTGAACGGGCGCGAGGCCGGCGCCCACGCGACACGGGCACGGGCACGGCGGCTGGTGCTGACGCACATCCCGCCGTGGACGGACGGCGAGCTGAACCTGTCCGACGCCCGAGAGGTGTACGCGGGCCCGGCGGAACTGGCCACGCCCGGCGCGGTGTACGAGATCTGACACGTACGGGTACACGTACGGGTACACGTACGGGTACGGGGCCGGGCGGGCGTACGCGTACGGGTGGGCGGGGCCGGGGACCGGGGCACGCGAGCCGGGGTACGTGAACCAGGCACCCGGATTCACGGTGCCCGCTCCGGCTCCACCTGGTCCTCCTCGGGCTCGCGCCCCGGCGTCGGCAGCCGGAACGTGGTGATCGCGAAGCGGAAGACCGCGTAATAGACGACCGCGAAACACAGGCCGATCGGAATGATCAGCCAGGGCTTGGTGTCGAGATGCCAGTTGACGACGTAGTCGATCAGCCCGGCCGAGAAGCTGAAGCCCGCGTGCACCCCGAGCGCCCAGGTGATCGCCATCGACGCGCCGGTCAGCAGCGCGTGCACCCCGTACAGCACGGGCGCGGCGAACAGGAAGGAGAACTCCAGCGGCTCGGTCACCCCGGTGACGAACGAGGTGAGCGCGACCGAGACCATCAGCCCGGCGACCCGCTTGCGGTGCTCCGGGCGGGCGCAGTGCGCGATGGCGAGCGCGGCGGCGGGCAGCCCGAACATCATGATCGGGAAGAACCCCGACATGAACTGGCCCGCCGAGGGATCCCCGGCGAAGAACCGGGTCAGATCGCCCTGGACGACGGTCCCGTCCGGCTTGGTGAACTCCCCGGCCTGGAACCAGAAGAAGGTGTTCAGGAACTGGTGCATCCCGACCGGGATCAGCAGCCGGTTGGCGAGCCCGAAGATACCCGCGCCCCAGGCGCCCAGGCTGATCAGCTGCTTGGAGAACGAGGTCAGCGCGTCCCCCACCGGCTCCCACAGCAGCCCGAAGGCCACCCCGAGGGCCGCGCAGATGAACGCCATCAGGATCGGCACCAGCCGGCGGCCGTTGAAGAAGCCGAGCCAGTCGACCAGCCTCGTACGGTGGTAGCGCTGCCAGACGATCGCCGTCAGCAGCCCGATCAGGATGCCCCCGAGCACCCCCGGATTCTGCGGGGTGCCGCCCGGCAGCGCCTTGGTGACCGTACCGCCGATCGGGAACGCGGCCAGGACGCCGTGGTAGACGAGGAAACCGGCGACGGCGGCGAGCGCGGTGGAGCCGTCCGCCTTCTTGGCGAAGCCGATCGCGACCCCGATGCAGAAGAGCAGCGGCAGCCCGAACGACCCGTCCAGGATGGCCGTGCCGCCCATCGTGAACACCTTGGCGGTCTTCTCCCAGAAGGCGCCGTGCAGATACGCGGAGAACAGGTTGCCGAGGCTGACCAGCAGCCCGGCGGCGGGCAGGACGGCCACCGGTAGCTGGAGGCTGCGCCCGACCTTCTGGAACCCCTGGAACGGCCCGTTCCACCAGGGCAGCCGGGCGGGGGCGGATGTGCCGGCGACGCTCATGGCGGTTCTCCCGTGCTCTCCCGTGCTCTCCCGTGCTTCTCCGGGACGGATGACGGATGACGGATATGTGGTGATCGCCATGATTCGGCACGGGGAGACGGTTCGCCCGCGAGGATGGTCCAACTGTGCGTTAACGTGACAAAAAGTACGTTCATGGACGGAGAGAAACGCATGGCCACCAAGGCTGAGAAGATCGTCGCCGGGCTCGGCGGACTCGACAACATCGTGGAGATCGAGGGCTGCATCACCCGCCTGCGTACCGAGATCGTCAACCCAGACCTGGTCGACGAAGCCGCGCTGAAGGCCGCGGGAGCCCATGGCGTGGTCAAGATGGGCACGGCGGTCCAGGTCGTCATCGGCACGGACGCGGACCCGATCGCGGCGGACATCGAGGACATGATGTAGCGGGCCCCTCCGAGCCCCGGCCCTCGGGCCGACCGGGCTTCCCGGACTTACGCCTACGCCCTACGCCTACGCCCTACGCCTACGCCCTACGCCTACGCCTTCGGCCCCCGGCCACGACCGGACCCTCGGCCTTCGGCCCCCGGCCCCCGGCCCGACAGGTCACCCGGGAGGGGCTTGATCCGGACCACCGGAACAGCCCCTCCCGTAGCTCCCGATAGGCTCACGGCCATGTCTCGAATCGACGGCCGCACCCCCGAACAGCTCCGTCCCGTCACCATCGAACGCGGATGGAGCAAGCACGCCGAGGGCTCCGTCCTCATCTCCTTCGGTGACACCAAGGTCTTCTGCACCGCCTCCGTCACCGAGGGCGTGCCCCGCTGGCGTAAGGGCAGTGGAGAAGGCTGGGTCACCGCCGAATACTCGATGCTGCCCCGCTCCACCAACACCCGCGGCGACCGTGAGTCCGTACGCGGCAAGATCGGCGGACGTACGCACGAGATCAGCCGGCTCATCGGCCGCTCCCTGCGCGCGGCCATCGACTACAAGGCGCTCGGCGAGAACACCGTCGTCCTCGACTGCGATGTCCTCCAGGCGGACGGCGGTACGCGCACCGCCGCCATCACCGGCGCGTATGTCGCACTGGCCGACGCGGTCGCCTGGGCCCAGGGCAAGAAGATCGTCAAGGCCGGCCGCAAGCCCCTCACCGGCACGGTCGCCGCCGTGAGCGTCGGCATCGTCGACGGCGCGCCGCTCCTCGACCTCTGCTACGAGGAGGACGTCCGCGCCGAGACCGACATGAACGTCGTCTGTACGGGCGACGGCCGCTTCGTCGAGGTCCAGGGCACGGCCGAGGCCGAACCCTTCGACCGCAAGGAACTGAACGCGCTGCTCGACCTCGCCACGGCGGGCTGCGTGGACCTGGCGAACCTCCAGCGCGCGGCACTCGAACGCACCCTTTAACAACAACTCGGCAACCGCGACGCCCTCCGGGGGCGTCCCTCCCGGTACGGGCGCACGGACATCCGTGCGCCCGTACGTACATCCGCCCACCGACCCATCCACTGCTCCGGGGGACCACGATGCCCATACCGACCGTCACCGCTCCCCGCGCGTCGGCCCTCGCGGCCGTGGCCGCGCTCGTTCTGCCGCTCACCGCGGGCTGCGGCGCCCTCGACAAGGCGCTCGACTGCGTCAGGGCGGCGGACGCCATCACCCGCAGCGTCGGCGATCTCCAGGAGGCGGTCTCCAGCACGGGTGACGACCCGCTGCGGATCGACGAGGACCTCGACGCGATCGACCAGCAACTCGCCGACCTGAAGGACAGGACCGGCAACGCGGATCTCGGCAAGGCCGTCGAGGACCTGGGCAAGGGCATCGACAACGTCCGTACGGCCGTCAAGAACGGCGACGAGACCCCCGACCTCACACCCGTCACCGACGCGGCGTCGGAAGTGGCCAAGATCTGCACGCCCTGAGCCGACGGCGGGCGGCCCGATACTGGGTCCATGACCCGCCTGATCCTCGCCACCCGCAACGCCGGGAAGCTCACCGAACTCAAGGCCATCCTCGCGGACGCCGGCCTGCCCCATGAACTCGTCGGCGCCGACGCCTACCCCGAGCTGCCCGACGTCAAGGAGACCGGCGTCACGTTCGCCGAGAACGCCCTCCTGAAGGCCCATGCCCTCGCCGCCGCCACCGGCCTGCCCGCCGTCGCCGACGACTCGGGACTCTGCGTGGACGTCCTCGGCGGCGCCCCCGGTATCTTCTCCGCCCGCTGGGCGGGTGCCCACGGCGACGACGGGGCGAACCTCGCCCTGCTCCTGGCCCAGCTCTCCGACATCGCCCCGCCCCACCGCACCGCCCACTTCGCCTGCGCGGCAGCCCTCGCCCTCCCCGACGGCACACAGCGCGTGGTCGAGGGCCGTCTGCTCGGCACCCTGAGGGAAGCCCCCTCCGGTACGAACGGCTTCGGCTACGACCCGATCCTCCAGCCGGCCGACGAGACCCGCACCTGCGCGGAACTCACCCCGGCCGAGAAGAACGCGATCAGTCACCGAGGCAAAGCCTTCCGAGCCCTGATCCCAGCGGTGCGGGAGCTGCTGGGCTGAATCGGCGACTCAAGCAAAGGGCCCGCAGTCTTCATTTCGAAGGTTGCGGGCCCTTTTTGCCTTGGTGCGCCTGGTCGGATTCGAACCGACAACCCCTAGTTCCTAGGACTAGTCTCTCTACCAGTTGGAGCACAGACGCGCGCCTGGCGTCTACTCTACTGGTTCTTCCCGCCTGGCCGGAGGGGGATGCCCGACCTGATGGCGCGGCCTGCGAAGGTGCTCGTCTGGCTGTGACACGAGGGGCAGAGATAGCGCAGATTCTCGATCCGGTTGTCCCACCGGTCGCCACTGATGTGGTCGACCTCCAGGACGAGTTGCCTGCCTTGCCAGACGTCGCCGATACCGCACTCGGCGCAAAGCTGCGGCACGCCGAGATCATCGAGCGCACGCCTCAGCAGCGCGGTCTTCGTGCGTGGTGCGCCTGGCTCGAGTCGTAGCAGAATGTCCGCCGCCGATTTGCGCCAGGGGGAGGGGGCGCCTCGCGTGTGGCCTTGGCCCGTGAAATGGGCGCACGGCAGACCATGGGCCTCGATGCTGCGTTTGGCGACAGTGCGGGTCGCCCCGGAGTTCGCCCGGCCGAGGAGCTTCAGAACCCCTGCGAGACTGGCTGAGGCCGCGACAGCCGGTGCCAACTCGTCACGGGGGATGAGGGCCGCACTGGATCCGTATCTTCGGGTGAAATGCGAAGTGTCGATGCCGAATTGATCCAGCTTCTTCCGGATGTGGCCATACGGGCTGTTGCAGGGAGGGAAGCCCATGTACTCAAGCATTTCCCTGATGCTCTGCGATTTCGCGGCGGCTTCCGTCAGTAGTTCCTTCGAGTAGGAGCGGCGTTCCCGTGCGGGGAGTGGCTCCTCTTGGAAGTGGGAAGTGTCGATGCCGTAGTGCGCGAGTCGCAGACGTAGATAGCGAAGAGGGGCGCTTCCCAGGGGGGTGTCCAGTCTGCGCAGCAGATCGACAAGGCTGCCGGCTTCCGGTGCGGTGCGCTCCAGTAAGTCGCGAGGGTACGCGCGGTACGCGCTCATGTCGTGCGCCTCCGCTTCCGGCCGCGATAAGTGTCCGTGACCGCATGGCAGTTGGGGCAGAGGAGTCGGAGATTCCCCGGACGGTTGTCCCACCAGTCACCGTTGATGTGATCGGTTTCGAGGCGTAGAGGTTTGCCGTTCCACTCCGTGCCGGTGCCGCACATCGCACACGATTCCGCCACCCCGGCGCGGAGCAGTTCGCGGCGCAAGCGTGCCCCCGGGACTCTTCTGTCCGACGGTGAGCCCAGAACCAGCGCATTGCTCGAAGCGTCCTTGCGGTGCCCGTGGGGCATTCGCGAGAAGTGTGAGGTGTCGATGCCCAGCGCGGTTATCCGGCGGCCGATGTGCGTGTGATTTCCGCCCACCGGGCTGATTCCCAGGCGCCGTACGACTTCGCTCACGCTTCGGGAGCACGCGACCAGTTCGCGTAGTGTCTCGTCGCTGTGGCGCACCCGCTCCGTGGTGAAGTGCGAGGTGTTCACCCCTGCCTCGGCCATCTTGGCCCGGAGGTATCTGCGGCTCCCGGGGGTCGGATCGCCTCCGCACCAGCGCACCGCGTCGTCGAAGTTCGACGTTTCTCTCGCGGCCTCTTTCATCAGCACGTGTGTGTATCTGACGGCCATCGCCCGCCCCCTCGACCCGGCCGCGCGTTCGCGGCGTCGTACTGGGTAACGAATCGGGTATCGGATGGTCACGTCCGATAAACGGAACAACTGGTGCCGCTTCCTGGGGGCCGGGGGCCGGGGTCCGGGTGGGATCGGCCCCCAGGCACCCAGGCCCCCAGGAGGAGGTCAGAGGCCCAGGTCCTTGATGATCTTGGCTACGTGGCCGGTGGCGCGGACGTTGTAGAAGGCCTGTTCCACGCGGCCCTGCTCGTCCACGACGATCGTGGAGCGGATCACGCCGGTCACCGTCTTGCCGTACAGCTTCTTCTCGCCGAAGGCGCCGTACTGCTCCAGGACGGCCTTGGTGGGGTCGCCCACCAGGGTGACCTTGAGGTTCTCCTGGTCGCGGAACTTGGCGAGCTTCTCGGGCTTGTCGGGGGACACGCCGATGACGTCGTAGCCCGCGCCGGCCAGCAGGTCCAGGTTGTCGGTGAAGTCGCAGGCCTGCTTGGTGCAGCCGGGGGTGAGGGCGGCCGGGTAGAAGTAGACGATGACCTTGCGGCCCTTGTGGCCGGCGAGCGAGACGTCGTTGCCGTCCGCGTCAGGCAGGGTGAAGGCGGGGGCGGTGTCGCCGGGCTGGAGGCGCTCGCTCATGGTTCTCCGTACGTCGTGGGGTGGGCCGGGCTGTGCCCGGTGTACGCCGCCGAGCGTAATCGGGGGATGCCGGTCGGGTGCGGCGGCGGTGGAGCTGACAGACTGTCGACGAAGGACTACCGGACACGACCACGGAGGCAGCGCGGTGTCGGAATCCAGGACCCCGGCGCAGATCGAGGCGGACATCGTCCGCAGGCGCGGGCAGCTTGCCGAGACGCTCGACGAGATCGGTGTGCGGGTACATCCCAGGACGATCGTCGGTGACGCGAAGGCCAAGGTGGCCTCCACGGTGGACCAGACGGCCGGGCGGGCGTTCGTCGCGGTGAACAGGACGGCGGCGGGCGTACGCGCGTCGTTCGTCGGGCCGGACGGCGGGCCCCGGCTGGAGCGGCTGGTGCCGGTCGCGCTGCTCGCGGTCGGGGTGGTGGGGCTGCTCGTCATGTCCTCGAAGTCGTCCAAGCCGGTGAAGTCGGCGAGGGCCTCGAAGCGGCACTGGGACTGATCCGGGGCGGGCCGGGAACCGCGTGTGGCGAAGCGATTCTGCGTGCCGTGACCCCTCTGGCGTATCGCGGTCCGACGGGCAGGTAGGTTCGGGGGCGTGAGCGAGAAACCCCACGATCAACACGACAAGCTGCCCATCCGGATGCTCCATGACCGCGTACTGGTCAGGACCGACATCCCGGAGGGCGAGCGGCGTTCGTCCGGCGGCATCCTCATCCCGGCCACGGCCGCCGTCGGCCGGCGGCTGGCCTGGGCCGAGGTGGTGGCCGTGGGACAGAGCGTACGGACGGTGACGCCCGGCGACCGGGTGCTGTACGACCCCGAGGACCGCGCCGAGGTCGAGGTGCGCGGGGTGGCGTACGTACTGATGCGGGAGCGGGATCTGCACGCGGTGGCGGCGGACCGGTTCGAGGGGTCCGAGGACTCCACCGGGTTGTATTTGTAGCGGTGACCGACGTGTGTCAGGGGTTCGGCGGGATCTCCCGTCGGGCCCCTTTCGGCTGTCCGCGGCCCGCTGTTGCTACGGTGTGCGGACCCGACGAGACGCGCCGTACCGGGTCATTCGAAGGACGACGCACCTGTATGTCCGTGATTTCTCGTCGGAGGTGCCGTCATGGCCTGGGTTCTGCTGATTGTCGCCGGTCTGCTTGAGGTCGGCTGGTCGATCGGGATGAAGTACACCGAGGGGTTCACCCGGCTGTGGCCGAGCCTGTTCACCGGTGCCGGGATCGTCGCGAGCATGCTGCTGCTGTCGCAGGCGGTGAAGACACTGCCGATCGGTACGGCGTACGGCGTGTGGGTAGGGATCGGCGCGGCCGGTGCGGCGGTGGTCGGGATGGTGGTGCTGGGTGAGCCGGTGACCGCCGCCCGGATCTTCTTCGTGTCGCTGCTGCTGGTCGCGGTGGTCGGGCTCAAGGCGACGTCCGGTCACTGAAAGGGCGTGATGGGGCCGGGGCCGGGGCCGTCCGCTCCGGTGCCGCCCGTGTCGGTGCCGGTCCCGGTGGTGGTGCCGGTGTCCGTACCGGTGCTGGTGCCGTCCGCAGCACCGCCGCCGCCGCCGGTGTCGGTGGTGCCCGTGGTGCCTGTGCTGCCCGTGGTGTCGCCCGTTCCGCCGGTGGTGGCCGTTCCGTCGGTGGTCGTCCCGCCCGTGGTCGGGAAACCGGGGGTGCCGGGGGTGACCGGGGTGGTGCCGGTGGTGGAGCCCTGGTCCTGGCCCCCCGTGGTGGCGGCGCCGCCCGTCCCGCCCTGGGTGGCGGGCGGCTGTGACTGGCCGGGCGCGGTGGGCTGCTCGGACGGGCCCTGGGACGGCGGTGACTGCTGCGGATCCGGGGACGCGACCTCCGCGCCCGGCTCCAGCTGGAGATCGAACTCCCGGGCCGGGCTGTCCTGGAGCGCGGCGGCGGTGTACTGGCCCCAGATCTGCGCGGGCGGCCCGCCACCGTTGATCCTGGCCTGGCCGAGGGCACCGTACAGCGGCTTCTGCGCGGCGGTCGTCGGGTCCGCGCCCATCACGGCGACGACCGTGGCGAGGTCCGGGGTGTATCCGGCGAACCACGCCGCCTTGTCGTCCTCGGCCGTACCGGTCTTGCCCGCGGACGCGCGGCCCGCCGACTGGGCGGCGGTGCCGGTGCCGCCGTCGACGACGCTGCGCAGCATGGACGTGGTGGTGTCGGCGGCCTCGCGGTTGATGACCTGCTTGCTCCGGCTCGTGGGGAGCACCACCTCCGTACCGTTCTTGCTGACCTTGTCGACGAGGGTGTACGTGCCGTGCGCGCCGTGGTTGGCGAGGGTCGCGTACGCCTCCGTCATGTCCAGGACGCTCGCGGTGGCCGGGCCGAGCGCGATGGAGGGGGAGGCGGTCAGGTCGGGGGTGTTGGCGGGGAGGCCGAGGGCGACGGCGGTCTCCTTGACGGTGGCGGGGCCGACGTCCTCGGCCATCTGCGCGTAGACGGAGTTGACGGACTTGTCGGTGGCGGTCCTGACGGTGATCGGACCGTAGTCGACGTCGTCCTCGTTGGCCGGGGCGTAGCCGGTGGGGCCCTGCGGGCCCACGACCATGCGCCGGTTGCTGCCGTCGTAGACGGTGTTCGGGGTGATCGGCCGGCCGTCCTGGGTCTCGGAGCCGTTCTGGACGGCGGCGGCGAAGACGAACGGCTTGAAGGTGGAGCCGACCTGGTAGTCCCGGCGGGTCGCGGTGTTCACGTACTGCTTGGTGTAGTCGATCCCGCCGTACATCGCGACGAGTCTGCCGGTCGCGGGGTCGATGGAGGCGCCGCCGACGCGGACGTTGCGGTCGGCCGCGCGGTCGGGGCTGAGCTGGGAGGTGACCTGGTCCTTGACGGCCTTGACGAAGGCGGCCTGCTTCGTGCGGTCGAGGGTGGTGGTGATGCGGTAGCCGCCGGCGGCGAGGGTGTTCTCGTCGATGATCCGGTGGCTGGTGAGGTAGTCCTTGACGGCCTGGACGATATAGCCGCGCTGTCCGGAGAGTCCGGTGGAGGACGTCCTGACCTTTCCGGGCTCGGGGAAGGTGGTGGTGGCGCGGGTGCCGGGGCTGAGCCACTTCTCCTTGACCATGCCGTCGAGCACGTAGTTCCAGCGGGCGACGGCGGCCTTCTTGTTCTCGGGGTGGACGACGACGTCGAACTCGCTGGGGGCGTTGAGCAGGGAGGCCAGATAGGCGCCCTGTGCGGCGTTGATGTCCTCGATGTCCTTGCCGTAGTACGCCTGGGCGGCGGCCTGGATCCCGTACGCGTTGCGGCCGAAGTAGCTGGTGTTCAGATAGCCCTGGAGGATCTGTTCCTTGGTCGCCTCGCGGTTGAGCTTGATCGCGATGAAGAACTCCTTGACCTTGCGGACGATCGTCTGTTCCTGGCCGAGGTAGTAGTTCTTCACGTACTGCTGCGTGATCGTGGAGCCGCCCTGGGTGCCCTTGCCGGTGAGGGTGTTCCAGGCGGCGCGGGCCATGCCCTGGGGGTCGACGGCGGGCTCGTTGTAGAAGCCGCGGTCCTCGGCGGCGAGTACGGCCCGCTGGACGGTCCTGGGCACCTGTGCGAGCGAGATGTTCTCGCGGTTGATCTCGCCGTCGCGGGCGATCTGGGTGCCGTCCGCGTAGAGGTACACGTTGGACTGCGCGGTGGCCGAGGCGTTGGCGGCGGGGATGTCGACGAGCCGGTAGCCCAGGAAGAACCCGCCGATGAGGACGAGCGCGCAGAAGAGGAACGTGCCGAGCAGCATGCGCCAGGTCGGTACGAGCCGGCGCAGCCCGGTCCGCCGGCGCTTGCGCTCCAGGCGTTTCGCGGCGCGCCGGGCCCTGCGTTCGGCCCGCTTGCCGCCGTGGGCCGGGGGGATCGGACCTGGGGCCGAGGGGTCCCGGGGGGCCCAGCCCTGCTGCTGTGGCTCGTCACTCATACGTGTGAAGACTCCTCGGACGCCGCCGGCGGTTCACTCTCCGGCATAACGGTGTCGTATCAGGCGATGAGCGCCGCATCCACAAGAAACGCTGTGCAGTCCTATAAAACACTGCCAGAACGGAGAAGTGGTACCGACCGAATATTCGGTAGTGGCGACGGGCCCCTGTGGACTACGGCTACGAGCGGGCGCTTCGGCAGGTGGGGCGCTCCGGTACGACGGGCCGGGCGCGTGGACAGGGGTGGGGAAGTGGCGCGAGAAGCGGTGCGAGGAGTGGTGTGGGGGCGCGGGGAGTCGGCGTGGCGGACGCGCCTCACAGCCGCCGCGCGAGCGCCTTCTCCGCCGGGCGGCCGGTCGGGCCGGTCGACGGTTCCGTCAAGGGTACGTTCAGCGCCTTCTCCAGTATCCGGAGGTCGAGCCGATCCCCCATCGCGAGGTATCCCGCGTCGCTCGGGTGCAGATGGTCGCCCGAGTCGTACGCGGGCCTCAGCCGCTCGGGCGCGTCCGGATCCCGTACGACCAGGTCGAAGTCCACGACGTCGTCGAAGACGCGGCCCGCCCGGATCTCCGCGTTGACCCGGGCGCGTACGGACTCGGTGGTGGCGTTGTGCCCCCGGTGCCCGCCGAACGGGGTGAGCGTGGCGCCGATGACGCGCAGCCCGCGCTCATGGGCCTGGTGGGTCAGCTCCCGGAGGCCGTTGACGATCCTGGCCGGGTCGGTCTCGGCGCCGCGCAGGATGTCGTTGACGCCCAGGTCGACGATGACGACCCGGACCCCCGCCCGGCCGAGGGCGTCGCGGCGGAAGCGCGCGATACCGCTCTCGCCCTTGGCCAGGTCGACGGAGTCGGCGAGGACGCGGTTGCCGCCGATGCCCTCGTTGAGCACGCCGATGTGCTGGTCGCGCAGCCGGGCGGCGAGGATGTCGGGCCAGCGGTGGTTGGCGTCGGTGCGGGAGCCGACCCCGTCGGTGATCGAGTCGCCGAAGGCGACGACCGCGCCCGCCGTGCGGTGGTTCAGCACATCGACCGCGGTGAGGTAGCGCCATGCCTTGGTGGGCCGGGTGTACGCGTCGCCGGCCGGGTCCTCCGTACGGTCGCCGTCCGCGAGGTAGGAGGTCTGGAGCGCGTTCGGGTGGTAGGTGACGGGCCCACCGGCCGCCGGGGTGTAGAGCGTCACCAGCAGCTCACCGGCGTACGGCACGGCCAACGCCACCGGATCGCTGACGATCTGCCCGCCGGGCGGTACGGTCACGGCCGCGCGCCGTTCGAACATCAGCCGCCGCATGCTCCCGGGGGCCGCCCCGGCGCCGTCGCCCGCGCGGACCGCGATGGAGGCGTGGCCGATCAGCAGCGCGGTGGGGCTGTAGATGTTGGAGAAGGTGACGCGCACCTCGGTGCCGCCGATGCTGGTGTGCACGACGTTACGGATGGAGCTGCCCGGATATCCGGTCGGCGCCTCGGGCTCCACTCCGGCCGGGGCCGTGGTCCAGGTGCCGGTCCAGCCATCGGAGGGGACCGGCGCGACGGGCCTGCCCGTACTCGTACCGGAGCCGGAGCCGGAGCCTGATCCCGTACCCGGTCCCGTACCCACACTGACACCCGCGCCCGCACGGCTCGCGCCCGCACCCGCACTCGTACCGAGGAGGCCGAACGCGGCGAAGAGCGTGCCGCAGATCAGCGCCACCGCCCCCACCAGCGCTCCGAGCAGGGCCCATCCTCGCTGTTTGATCATGGCCACAGAACACATCATCCGACATCGCGGAGGAAGCCAGGGACAATGTGCGGGGGGAAGCGCTTCGGCGGGCATGGAATGAACGGTGGAACGGTGGGAGTGGATGAAAAGCACGGATCCGGTCGGAACGGGTAGAGCGGTCAGGGGGGTGTCGAAGGCCACGGCCGGCGCCCGCCCCACCCTCGGCTCCTTCTCGTACACCGCCGACGACGAGGAGAAGCTGCGCGGCGTCCGGCGCATGAAGGCCACCGCCACCGGACTGCTCCTGCTGGTCGCGCTCGTCTACGCCCTCGCGACCTGGGCGAAGAACTCCGGCGCGGGCGCCTGGACCGGCTATGTCGCCGCCGCGGCCGAGGCCGGAATGGTGGGCGCGCTGGCCGACTGGTTCGCGGTGACGGCGCTCTTCCGGCATCCGCTCGGCCTGCCCATCCCGCACACCGCGATCATCGCCAACAAGAAGGACCAACTGGGCGCCTCGCTCGGCCGGTTCGTCGGGGAGAACTTCCTCTCGGCCGAGGTGGTACGGACCCGGCTGCGCGCCCTCGGCGTCGGCGGCAGGCTCGGTACGTGGCTGGCGCAGCCCGCCCACGCGGACCGGGTCACCGCCGAACTCGCCACGGCGCTGCGCGGCGCGCTGACCGTCCTGCGGGACGCCGACGTCCAGGCGGTCGTCGGCGAGGCCATCACCCGTCGCGCCGAAGCGGTCGAGATCGCGCCCGGCCTGGGCAAGACCCTGGACAAGGTCGTCGCGGACGGCGCCCACCACCGCGCCGTCGACCTGATCTGCTCCCGCGCGCACGACTGGCTGGTGGAGCACGGTGACTCGGTCATGGACGCGGTCCAGGGCGGCGCGCCCGGCTGGACGCCACGCTTCGTCGACCGCAGGATCGGGGACCGCGTCTACAAGGAGCTGCTGCGCTTCATCAGCGAGATGCGCGACATGCCCACCCACCCGGCGCGCGGCGCCGTCGACCGCTTCCTGCGGGACTTCGCCGCCGACCTCCAGTCGGACACGGACACCCGTGCCCGCGTCGAACGCCTCAAGTCCGAGCTGCTGGCACGCCCCGAGGTGCAGGACATCATCGCCTCGGCCTGGTCCTCCGTACGCGCCATGGTCATGTCCGCAGCCGAGGACGACCGCAGCGAACTGCGCCTGCGCGCCCGCGCCTCACTGCTGTCGCTGGGCTCGCGGCTGGCGACGGACGACCGGTTGCAGGGGAAGCTGGACGGCTGGATCGAGGAGGCGGCGGCGTACGTCGTCTCCACCTACCGGGGCGAGATCACGTCGCTGATCTCGGACACGGTGGCGAGCTGGGACGCGGCCGACACCTCGAAGAAGATCGAGGCCCACATCGGCCGTGACCTGCAATTCATCCGTATCAACGGCACAGTGGTCGGCGCCCTGGCCGGCCTGCTGATCTACACCCTGTCCCACGCGCTGGGCGGCTGACCGCCCCTCGGCCGTACCCGCCGGAAAGATTGCTGGGCGCGCGACGAGGACCCTGTCGTCCGTTCACGCGCCCAGCCACCATGGGGGAGTTGCCCATGAGTACGGAGGCGGGGCCGGGGGCGTTCAAGGGGGCGCGAAGATTCTTGCGGTGCGCCAGAGGCGGGCCGGCGGCGGGCCGACGGCGTGGTGACGGCGTGGTGACGGCGTGGTGAGGCCGGGAGATCCGCACCCACCGGTTTTGTTGGTCATCTGGTATGACTGATGCCGTTGTTGACACTTCGTCGGGGGACGGTTCGTGGCTGTCATAGTGCCTGACTGGGCCGATACGTTGCTGGATGTCATCGGTGTCGCGTGGCCGAACGTGGACGAGGACGCCTACCGCGACATGGCGGACGCGTTGCGGGAGTTCGCCGAGGACCTGAAGGACGACGGGTGGCAGGCCAACCAGCATGTGCAGCGCCTGCTGTCGTCCGGGCGGGGCGAGGCCATGGACGCCCTGAACGGCCACTGGGGCAAGGTCAAGGACAAGCACATCGCGGATATCGCGGGCGCGGCGGGCATTGTCGCGGGGGCGTTGGACACGGCGGCCGGTGCGATCGAGGGCATGAAGGTCGCCGCTCTGGTGCAGCTGGGGTATCTCGCGGCCGAGGCGGGCATCGCGCTGTCGCTGATCCCGGTGACCGGCGGTCTGTCGCTGCTCCTGGGGGGTGCGGCGATGCGGGCCACCCAGGAGGTGGTGAAGCGGCTGATCAAGGAGTGCATGGAGGAGGCGGTCGGGTACCTCGTCGCGGCGCTGACGGAGCCCGCGGTCGCGGCGCTGGAGAACATGGCGGCCGAGCTGGTGATCCAGCTCGGCGCGAACGCGCTGGGTGTACGGGACGGGGTGGACCTCGGTCAGGTCGGACAGTCGGGGAAGGAGGGCTTTCGCGAGGGGGCCGACGGTGCGAAGGACGCTCTGAGTCTGGCGTCCGCCGGGGGAGGCACGGGGCCGGGCGTGGGCCCGGGGGCCGGGGACGGTGTCCGTATCGATCATGCCGAGCATGCCCGTGCCGGTACGAAGCTGAACCTGGTCGGTGTCAGTGTGCTCGGTACGACGGCGGGGAAGCTGGCCACGGCGAAACGCCATCACGGCCGTACCCGGGGCAGGGACAGCATCGCGAACGTCATCGATCCGGTGGCGGACAAGGCGATGGACGCGCTGGAGAAGGCCGTCAAGGAGATGGGCGACCACCTCGGCGAAAAGCTTCCCCAGGCGGTCCGGCGGATCTCCAAGGACCAGAAGAAGATCGACGACGACATCAGGACCCGTATCGCGGGGGTGCGCGACAGGAGCGGAAAGGACGACGGCGGTTCCGGCGGCGGCAGGCCGCCCGCCGGCCGCGCGTCCGGTGGGGACTCCGCTCGTACGAAGCCGGACGCGCTCCGCGACGCCAGGCCCGAGGCCCGCAGGAACGCCATTCCGCTGGAGGGCAAGACCTGCAAGGGCGATCCGGTGGATGTGGCCGGAGGGGAGATGACGCTCCCGCAGACCGACCTGTCGCTCCCGGGTGTCCTGCCGCTCGTACTGCGTCGTACGCATCTGTCGGGTTACCGGTACGGGCAGTGGTTCGGCCCGAGCTGGGCCTCCACCCTGGACGAGCGCCTGGAGTTCGACCCGCTCGGCGGCGGCGCGATCTGGGCCCGCGAGGACGGCTCGCTTCTCGTCTACCCCGCCCTGCCCCACCCCGGCGGCGAACCGGTCCTGCCCCTGCACGGCCCCCGGCTGCCACTGGTCCACGGCGGACAGGACGGCGAGGACACCGCGTACCGCGTCACCGATCCGCACTCCGGTCTGACCCGCTCCTTCACCGGCAGCCCCTACCGCACCTCACCCGCCTACTGGCTGACCGGGATCAGCGACCGCAACGACAACCACATCATCCTCACCCGCCACCCCGACGGCACCCCCACCACGGTCACCCACAGCGGCGGCTACACCGCACAGCTCTCCTGCGAGGACACCCGCGTCACCGCCCTGGCCCTGCGCACCCCCGAGGGCCGCGTCCCGCTCCTCACCTACGGCTACGACGACCACGGGCACCTCACCGGCGTCACCAACTCCTCCGGGCTGCCCATGCGGTTCACCTACGACCCGCACGGCCGCATCACCTCGTGGACCGACCGCAACAACTCCACCTTCGGCTACGTCTACGACCCGGCGGGCCGCGTCGTCCGCACCATCGGCCCGGACGGCTACCTCTCCTCCACCTTCGCGTACGAGATCCACGGCGAGACCGGCCAACGAACAACCCGCTACACCGACTCCACCGGCGCCACCAGCATCTTTCAACTCAACGACCACCTCCAGGTCATCGCCGAGACCGACCCGCTCGGCAACACCGTCCACCAGACCTGGGACCACTACGACCGTCTTCTGTCCCGTACCGATGCGCTCGGCCATACAACGACCTGGTCCTTCGACGAAGCGGGAAATCTCACTGGCGCCCGTCTGCCGGACGGTGCTTTCTCCCGCCTCGTGTTCAACGAGCTGAACCTGCTCACTGAACTGACCATGCGGGACGGCTCGGTCTGGAAACAGACATACGACGAACGCGGCAATCGTGTCTCCTCCACCTTTCCGGACGGAGCGATCACCCGGTACGAGTACAACGCGGCCGGACACCTCACCGCGACCATGGATGGGCAGGGCATCCGTGAGCGGGTGCATTGCGATGCCGCCGGTCTGCCCCTCGCGGTCATGGGGCCATCGGGCACGGTCACACGCTACGAACGCGACGCGTTCGGCAGACCGCGCCGCATTACGGATGCGCTCGGCAGTACCACGGAACTGGAATGGACCGTGGAGGGAAGGATTGCTCGCCGGATCGGACCAGAAGGCGCCGAGGAATCCTGGAGCTACGACGGTGAGGGAAACTGCCTGAGCCATATTGACGCACTCGGCGGACTGTCCCGATTCGAGTACACCCATTTCGACCTGCTTGCCGCGCGGACGCTGCCGGACAGCACACGGTACGAGTTCACACACGACACCGAACTGCGTCTCGCCGAAGTCATCGATCCGCTGGGCCTGTCATGGAGTTATGAGTACGACCGGGCCGGGCGCCTTATTTCCGAGACCGACTTCGACAACCGTACGCTCCACTACACCCACGATGCCGTCGGCCGACTGGCCTCCCGCACCAACGGGGCGGACGAGACAATCAGGTTCGAGCGTGACGGCTTCGGACGTGTCGTCACCAAGGACGTGGCAGGTGCTGTCACATATTTCGGGTACGACGCCCTGGGACGGCTGTCGGCAGCGAACGGCCCCGACGCGGAGCTCATATTTCATCGAGACATCGCGGGACGCGTCCTCTCGGAAACATGCAACGGCCGGATGCTGAAGCATGGTTACGACGAGCTGGGGCGCAGAATCCGCCGCACCACACCGGCGGGGGCGGAGAGCACCTGGAAGTATCCGGCGGGACGACGAGCCGAGCTGGACATATCCGGTCACACGCTGACCTTCGAATTCGATGAGGCCGGACGCGAGATTTCACGTCGGATCGGTGAATCCATAGGTCTGGAGCAGAGCTGGGACGCCCACGGTCGCCTCACGGGTCAGTCGGTCATCGGCGGTGACGATGTCCTGATCCAGCGCCGTGGCTACACCTATCGGGCGGACGGGCAACTGATCGCCTCCGAAGACGCGTTGGGTGGTTCCCGCAGTTTCACCCTCGACAGGTCGGGCCGCGTTACGGCCGTCTCGTCCCGGAGCTGGAACGAGCGGTACGCCTACGACGAAGCGGGCAACCAGACCGACGCCTCCTGGCCGGACTGCCACCCGGCCCGCGAATCCACCGGCCCCCGCGCCTACCGGGGCACCCGGATCACCCGCGCGGGCGACGTCCGTTACGAACACGATGCTCAGGGGCGCGTGACGCTCCGGCAGAAGACCCGGCTGTCCCGTCGCCCCGATACCTGGCGATACAGCTGGGACGCGGAGGACCGTCTGACCTCGGTCACCACCCCTGATGGCGCGGTGTGGCGCTACCGGTACGACCCTCTCGGCCGTCGTATCGCCAAGCAACGACTGGCCGTCGATGGCCAACAGGTCCTGGAACAGGTGGACTTCACCTGGGACGGAGACACGCTCTGTGAGCAGACCACCCACACCGCGGACTCCCAGATGAGCACATCGCTCACCTGGGACTACGACGGTCCGAAGCCGGTGGCGCAGACCGAGCGCAAGATATCCGCCGATGCGTCCCAGCGCGAGATCGACAGGCGCTTCTTCGCGATCATCACCGATCTGGTGGGCACACCCCGCGAACTCATCGATGAGACAGGACACATCGCCTGGCGCACCCGCACCACCCTATGGGGCGCGACCACCTGGAGCCGTACAGCCACCGCGTACACACCGCTGCGTTTTCCCGGCCAGTACTTCGACCCCGAATCGGGCCTCCACTACAACCGATTCCGCCACTACGACCCGGAAACAGCGCGCTACCTGTCACCGGACCCACTGGGCCTCGTCGCGTCCCCGAACACGGTGACATATGTCCACAACCCCACGACACTCATAGACCCGCTGGGCCTGGCACCCTGTCTGAGCCCGCATGCCGATCATGGGCACAGGCATAGTGTGGTACTCGGTGTCAATGATGAGCGCCAGCAATCGAACCGCCTGGCAGAACACCTTCGCAACAATGGCGATCCGGGTGCGCATACGTACAACGGTAAGCCATTCGATCAGATCGACGCAGGGGCTCCGCTGTGGATGACCAATGTTATAAACGCCGTGCGCGATCGGGATACTTCTCTTTCGGTCACTCTGGATGGGATGCCGAACCGAGAGGGAGTGCTGGGGAACTGGAATACACCGGAATCGATTGCCGAGGCTTTTCAGGTAGCCGTTCAGCGAGGAGAGGGATGGGGGTTGGGGAACGGACAGGATCCACCCCCGTCCGGGAATGGTACAGCCTGGGAGATGAGCGTTATCGCAAGAAATGTCAAACTATTCAATGCCGATCCCGACCTGGGCGGACGCTCGTGGGATTCTATAGATTGGTATTCCGGCAACAAGCGGATAGAGAATGTGGTGCAGCCAAATATTCCGGAACTTGATCCGTTCCACCGAAAGGGGGGTGGCTGAATCGATGAACTGACTTTCGAAGAAATTTTCCCCCATGATCGAAAATGTATAGGAGAATGTTATGTCCTTGCGGGATGGAAACTCTGAAGTTGAAGATTTGATTGCCGCGAAATGGCGGCTTGTTTTGGGGATGGATGACGATCTGATCGACTCGAAAATGGTCCGGGCTGCTTACAGTCATCCGCGCCTGCGGGTTCTCTTTCCCGCGGTAAGTCACGGATCGCTACAGTTGAGCCGCTGTACAAGGATTCCTTATACGAGAGATGTTCCTGCGCTCTTCCGACGCATGGGTGGCGGCTTTACAGTCCTCCGTATGAATGTTCCACTGCGGACCGAGTACAGCATTGTGGGTGAGCCGGAAACTCTGGAAGAGGCCATCGCCCTGATCGTCGCGAATCTTCCTCCCGGCTGTGGATCAGCGATTGAGGGCACGGCCGATGACCTGGCCTGAAGCTCATCCGGCTCCTTCCTCTTGCCGTCGCGCCCCGTCTCGCGACTGGGTAGCGGCCGGGTGGAAACGCTGAGCTGGATTCCGTTGGAGTACCGGCCCGAGATCGGACGGATGGGAGCCAACACACCGACAGGGGTGTCGCCAGGGCGTGGCCGGTTGTGCGTCTTCATCTGCCCGGTGGACCCGGGGCATCCACACCTGCTCGGCGTTCAGTGACGAAGCACCCGGCCCCACTCCTCAGGCTGGTTGCCCGGCCCACGCCTTGGCGCGCCGCGTGACCGCCCAGGACGCGGCGGAGACCGTACCCGCGGCGGTGAAGACCGCGGGCCAGGCGCCGATCTTCTTCGCCAGGGGGTGGGATCCGGCGAAGGCGGCGATGTAGGCGGTGCTCAGCCCGACCGATGCCTTGGACCCGCCGGCGCGATGCCATTCGTACGCGGCCACCGCGCCCGCGGCGGCCAGGGCGACGCCGCCGAGGGGGCGCTTCTTCGTCCAGCGGGCGATTGCGTACCCGCCGATGATGCCGGTCGCCGCCACGGCTGTCGCGGGGATCTTCGGGATGGCTGTCACTTTTTCGCCTCTCGTATAGGTCTGTCTGCCTGGGCCCGACCCTAACGGCGCGCGTTGGCCTGGCCCCCAGCGCGTTCTGACCTGGCCGGGCCTGCCCGACGTGACAGGTCGTACGTAGCGTCTGCGCACGGCGGGTGGGGCTCGCTGCCGCTCCCTTGCACTATCTGGCGGTTGGCGCTCTCTCGTGGTTAGTATCCCGGTGAGTTTGAAACTTCAAGCTCATAGGAACAGTCCTGTCCTGGAAGGAACAACTGTGTCCCCCAGCGCATCCGCCCGTCGGGTCCTCGTCGCCGTGCTCGCGGCCGCCGCACTCACCGCCACTGCAGCCGTTCCGGCGCTCGCCTCGGCCTCTCCGTCGTACGGCGGACAGGGCTACGCGGCCGTCACCGGCTCCGGTTCCCACCGCCTCGCGTACCAGAAGGACATAGCTGTCCGAGTCCTGAAGGGTGTCTTCGAGCAGGGTGACGCGTCCGTCGTCGACCGATACGTCCGCCCGGACTACATCCAGCACAACCCGGTCGCGCCCGACGGCTCCGAGCCACTGAAGAACCTTGCCGGGGTGATGCGGCAGCAGTTCCCCGACCTCAGGTACGACGTCAAGCGGGTGATTTCCGAGGGCGACCTGGTCATTGTCCACTCCAATCTCGTGCTCACCCCGGGCGCCAAGGGTTCGGCCGTCTTCGACATCTTCCGCTTCCAGGGCGGGAAGATCGCAGAGCACTGGGACACCGTGCAGGACGTGCCCGAGACCTCGGCCAACGGCAACGACATGTTCTCGACGGTGACCTGGCCGCGTACCGAGCAGCCGGGCCCCGCGCGGCTGACGGCTTACAACAAGAAGCTCGTGTCCAAGGCGTTCGACCAGCTCCTGGTCCGCAAGGACCTCACCGCCCTGGACCGCTACTGGGGCTCCGGCTACCAGCAGCACAACCCCACGATTCCCAACGGGATCCCGGGTGTGAAGGCCGGGCTGGGGTCGTACTTCGCCCAGTTCCCGGAGTTGAAGGTCGAGCCCAAGCGGGTCATTGCCGAGGGCGACCTCGTGGCCGTGCACAGCAACTACATTCCAGCGCCGGGGCAGCGGGGCCAGGCGATCATCGACCTCTTCCGGGTCCAGGGCGGGAAGATCGTCGAGCACTGGGATGTCGTGCAGGACGTACCGGAGAAGTCAGCGAACGACAACACGATGTTCTAGGAAGGGATTTGGGGTGGCGCCACAGTGGCCCGCCAGGTGACCTGGTGGTGTCGCGGCAGCGCCTTGACGGTGTTCCGGCGGCCGACGGTGGTGTTCCAGCGCCGGCCGCCGCTGGTCTGCCACCCTCGCCACCCGCACAGAACGGGCTTGCCAGCTATGCCCTCCCCAGGCGGCCTCCGCCTGAACTCGCGCTCTGGCCGAGGAACGCGCAGATCATGCGAAGGCCGCAGGGAAGAGCCTGCCGCCACCGGGACGGTCAGCCGAGCCGCCGGCGCCGCAACGCCTCTATGAACCCGGACCAGGCGGCTCGGCCGAAGGCGAGACGTAGCCCTTCGGGGTCCTTCGAATCCCGGACGGCGGTCGAGCGGGGGAGACACGCGGCCTCCACGCACTCCGTCGTATTGCCGCCGCTGTACGAGGATTTGAACCACACCAGGGTGTCTGTGGACTCGGGCACTTCAACCATCACATCTCCTCGCGCACACGCCGGATCATGGCCGATGAGGCGGCCATGTCCAACGCTTGTGCGCGGAGGTAGTCGAACGCAAGTCGGTAGCGGTCGAGTTCTTCATCTTTTTCCATGAACACGGAACTGACGTGAAGGTCGACATAGACCACGTCCAGCGAAGGTTCGGCACCGCCCAGAATCACGAAGCTGCCCAGCGCTGCTGTGTGTGCTCCCTTCGCGAACGGCAGGATCTGGAGTGTGATGTCCGGTGACTCGTTGGCCTCCAGGAGGTGATCGAGCTGCTCGCACATGATCTGCGGCGATCCCACCACACGCCGTATGACCGACTCATCGAGAATCGCCCAGAGGTGCGGAGGCTTGGCGCGGCTGAGGATCTCCTGCCGTTCATATCGACTCCCGCCGCAGGGCAGCCACAAACCCGGACCAGGTCCCAGCCCGCACGGCTACCGGCTGTCCCCATGGCCTCTTCGAATCCCGCACCCCGACCCGATCCGTTGCCAGGCTGGCCACCTCTACACACTCGCCACCAGTGCTGTTGCTGTAGCTGCTCTTCTGCCACTGAGGGGCTGAGTGATGCAGGGTCATCGGGAGTGATCCTCCAGGACTGAACGGATCAGCGTTGCTGATCTTTGGGGGCTCAGGGCGAGAGCCCTGAGGTGATCAAATGCCTTGGTGTACAGACTCACTTCTGTAGGAAGTTCGAGGTAGACCGAGTCTGTCAGGCCCTCCCGGTACACCATGTCAGGATCCTCCTGCTCCGGGAAGCCCAGCATGGTGAAGGCTCCAGTGAACGGATATGCCCCGGCGTCGTGCGGCAGGACCTGCACCGTAACGTTCGACAACTCTGTTGCTGCCAAGACATGTTCGAGCTGCCGCATCATCAACTGTCGTGTTCCAACTACCTGCATAAGCGCGCTCTGGTGCACCACAGCCCAGAAGTCGGGCGGATTCACCATGGAGAGAAGCTGCTGGCGTCGCATGCGTACGTCAACGAGACGTTGGATCTCCTCAGGAGCCTGATGGGGAGCCACCCGGGTCAGCTCTGTGGCGTATTCAGCCGTCTGCAACAGGCCCGGAATGATCTCTGTCTGGAAGGTGCGCAGACTGGCAGCGGCCTGTTCAAGGCCCACGTACACCGAGAACCACGAGGGAATGGCATCGCCGTGTGCATGCCACCACCCCTTGATCTTCGAGTCCTTGGCGAGCGACTTCAGTAGCTCGCGCAGCTCGTCAGAGGTGCCGTAGAAGCGGCACAGGGCATCGATGTCCGAAGGCTGTACCCGCCCTTGCCCTGTCTCCATGCGGTTGACCTTGGAGCCACTCCAGTCGAGCTCTTTTCCTACTTGATTGCAGGTCAGGGCGCTTTCGTCGCGCAGTTTCCGGAGCTCGATCGCCAGACGACGACGGCGTGCAGTAGGTGACCCGGCCACTTCAACTCCATGTGCGATAGGGGAGGTTCCATCCCATCGGAACGGGCGACGGTCGCCAATCACTCGTTGGAGGGAATCCCCTCGTGCATATTGCACGAGGGGATGTGCTGATGTCATCCTCGCACGTGACGTGACCGTACGTATGCAAAGCGTGAGCGAAGGTGGGAGTCATGTTGACCGCTCAACGAGGCTGTATGCAGCGAAAGCCCTGGGAGTTGCCCTTCTTGGCAGAGCCGAGAGGAGTGGCTGGCCTGCGCAGGATCCTTCGATTGCATATGAAGCACTGGGGGTTGTCGGAGGTTGTCGCCCCGGCGCAGATCTGTGTCAGCGAGTTGGTTGCCAATGTCATCAGACATGTAGGCGAAGGCACGCCGGCGACGCTCGCAGTCTCGATGCAGGGCACCCGGGTGCGTATCGAGCTCCGCGACCCGGACACCCGAGCTCTGCCGAGCTTGCTCGGGCCTGATCTCGAAGTCGAAACAGGTCGAGGCATGATGCTGGTGGATCAACTCGCGGACCGTTGGGGAGTGGCCGTCGGGCCGGACTCGAAGGCCGTATGGTGCGAACTCGCCACGACCTTGACGTCGGCGTCCGGGCACACCGGAGGCCCACCGGTAGCCAGAAGCGAAGCGCTCCTAGCGTCATACGACGTAAGACGCCCTCTGGGCTCTACGGATGTCAGCCCGTTCTCGGTCGCTGTTGCGGAGGAAGTCGCCACTGATGTGATCGCGGACCTTCTCCACTGGCTCCGTGCTCATGGCCGCGACACAGATGAAGCCCTGGATAGTGCGCAGTCGCGTTATGAAGCGGATCTGGACGCACTTCTCCACGACGAATAAGCAGACAGCCACTCTCATGGAATTACTCCCGATCTGTCGCGATTGGGTGTTTCTGTGAGAGTGGGGCTACTTTTAAGGAGTGTTATTTTCGGAAATTTTCCTCTATGGTTAACGTATGAAAAAAGGGAAACTAGAGATAATCCTAGAGTCAGTTGCCAAGAGGATGAGGGCGGACTTCGACCAGTCGAGAGTATTCAATCATAATGGAGAGGCTGGGACTTCGCGCGAGATTCTGGTTCAGAATTTTCTCTCGTCCTACCTGCCCACTCATGTAGAAGCTGCTCATAATGTTGAAATTATCACGCACTCCGGTGATGTCTCATCGCAGTGTGACATTGCAGTTGTAGGCAGAGGGACGCTTCCGCTCACTGATCTGAAGGGGTATCAGGTTATTCCCAATGAGTGCGTTTATGGGGTGGTTGAAGTCAAGACGAATCTGACTCGTGCGGATCTATTCGATTCGTGTGAGAAGATCAGTAAGGCGCGCAAAATGGAGAAGACTGCCTACCGGAAGGGGGCGGGGCAAATCTATAAAACAACTAACGCGTATGGCCGGACGTATGATTACTTTCCGACCTCCGGTATTGTTGTGGCGTTTAATAGCGGAAAACTTGAGACTCTCGGGAATCACCTTATAGAGTGGTGTAGCGTCCGGCCGGTTGACGAATGGCCCGACAGTGTATGGGTTCTCGGTGAAGGATACTTGCAGTGGCGATCTAAAGAGAGCGGATCTCTTGAGCGTACTCCCTCACCGGGATCAACTTTGGTACAGGTTGATCCGGGAGAGAGAGGAGACATACTGCTTCCGCTTGCGCTTCATCTAAATATTCATTTTTCCGAAGCGTGGATGCATCCGCTTGATTTGGTTCCCTATGCGGGATCGGCGCCATTGGGGGTAATGTCTCGGGAGTGGAACGTCCCTGGCGGTGGGGCGGTTTAAAAAGCTGACGAAAATTTCCCGTCCTCGCCTTGGTATATCAGTGAAATTCTGTAGCTAGCCAAGAGAGCTTCCAGGTCAGGATCAGGGCGCCCAGGCAGTAGAGCAACGGTTTTAGGTTCATACTGTAGTCCATCATGCCTTACGTATCTGCGGTAATCGAGGAGGCGACTGAACGCAGCTCTCACTGCATCGCGATCACTTGATCCCTGAGCTTCGTATAGAGTGTAATCTGTGGCGTCAAAAAAGTCGGTTCTGAGGGTAGTCGTTCTCCCCTCTATCTGAAGTTGAAAAGATCCGACCGAGTGTCCTTGTGCTTCAAGTTGATTTACGTAGGCTTCGATGAGCAGTGCCTTCCTGCGGCGTACCGTTGTTGCCGCAGAGGCAGCTCTTTGGAATTCTGAAACATTCACGGCTTGAACCGGCGCGATCTTTCCACTCGCGGCAGCGTCGAGTGAAGCAGAATTCGATCTACTTCTCAAGCTAGAGGATGTAAATGCGTTCCGAGTGACAGCGGCGGCTTCCAGCATGTCGCTTGTGATCGTGAGCGGAACGAACTCTGCTGAAGTGCTCGGAGCTGGCGATATTGTATCGCTGTCGGATCTATCGAATTCCCCAGTAGGGCGCAGTCGAAAGACGATAGCGGTGCGAATTAGATCATCTTCGCCTAGCCCTTGGCGTGGGACGAAGGGTTGTTCTTCATCGATGGCGAACTCGCCAATGTAGCGGTGAGTCTTCGTGTCGGTTCCGGTTATTTTTCCTACGCGAGTAAATACGTGAAGAGTTCGTCCGCTCTGAACGTGCTGAAGTATTGCCTTGTTTCCGGACTGGGTGAGTGATTGGTGTCCTGATTTACCGGCACCGGTGTATTCGAATATGGGACCCAATGTATCGTTCTCGGAGAGCCAGCCATCGTGGTAACCAAATTTCTTCGCTACCTCGTGATCCGAATAGAGGATCACGTTTCGTTCTTCTATCGCAGGGCAAATGCCGCCATATGCACTTCCGCCCAAAATCGGACGTATCTCGGCACGAGTCAGGATGTCGCCAGGGCTAATCATGGAGGCGCTAGTCATACGATCAGCTTAGGGCTATGCACTGACAGGCTCTCTGCTCCAGAGCTGAGCCCTACTTACATGGAGTGTGCTCCTCTACCCCGCGGCGATCGCGGAGTAGGTCCAGACGTCGGCAGGAAGCGGGAAGTGCAGCTTCCACGTGATGCCCATGGGCTTGTTGCCTTCGTGGGATACGTAGTCTGCTGGGCCCAGCAGCATCCAAGGCTGCGCGCCGCCGATGTCCGTCTTCTTGTAGCGGCGGACGAAGAGCAGTACGTGCGTGCCCATCTCGCGGTGTGATTGGTAGCGGATCCCTGTGGGGGTGGAATCGGATGCTGCGTTCTGTGACTCCCAGTGAAATAGGGTGTCGCTCAACGCGTAGTCCTTGTACCGGGTCTGGGGAGAAAAATCCTTCTCGTCCTTTTCGCGGGTGATAAGTAGGGCATCCGTCTTTACCTGCTCGCACCAGCGGACGCCTTCTCGGAAGTTTCCTGGGAGGAAGCCCCCGATGGTGGACTGATTCAGTGCTGTGAGGATCTCTTCGCGACTGTATGAAGCATGCAGCCGCAGAGGCAGATTGCTGTGTGCGCCGGGCAGGGCTGGGGTGACATGGTCCAGATGGTCGTGGGCGTGGGCGAGGACCTGGCGCAGCTCGCTGCGTACGGAGTGCTGCTGGCGTAGCGAGGAGAGGCCGGCTTGGTAGGTGCCAAAGCCGCCCAATGGCCAGAGGGTGAAGAACAGCATGCGCGCATAGGCGCGGTCCAGCTCGGTGAGTTCCTCGTAGGTCGGGGCGTCGTCTTCCAGGAGTTGCGTGTAGGCCGTGATGCGGGCCGGGTCGTCTACGTGAAGGAAAGCCGAGGCTCGCTTCAGCAAGGCGTCCTCACCCTCGGGTGTCGGGGTGGTGAGAAGTTGGGCACGACGAAGGAGTGCCGTCCAGGAATGGTTGGATCCGCGGTAGAGCTCTTTGACCTCTCGGCCACTCTCCGCCAAGTACTCTGCAAGGCGTGTTTCGCCGAAGTGTCTTACTTCGGTGGCGAGTTGGGACACGTTGACGCTGATCTGGTTGCGAATGTTGTCGATGATCAGGTCCTTGGCCTTGGGTTCAAGGATGATCTGGCAGCCAGAAGGAAGCTGTGGGAAATCGTGTTCAATTGCCGAGATAAGACGGTTTCGAGTGAGGTTCGTGAGGGATCGGAACTGATCCTCGAAGCGGAACTCCTTGCGGTGCTGGCCTATGAAGTCCAGCACGGTAAGGACGGCCTTCCCTTCGCAACGACGCAGGCCGCGGCCGAGCTGCTGCAAGAAGACAGTGGCGCTTGATGTTGGGCGAAGAAGGAGCAAAGTGTCGACATCGGGGATGTCGAGGCCCTCGTTGAAGAGGTCCACGGAGAAGATGACTTGCAGTTCCCCAACCTTGAGTGCGTCAAGTGCAGCCTTGCGCTGATCGCTCGGTGTCTCACCGGAGAGCGCAATAGCCTTGAGCCCTGCTCGTTGGAAGAACTCAGCCATGAAGTGCGCGTGAGCTACGGATACACAGAATCCCAGTGCACGCATACGGCCTGGGTCGGTGACCTTGTCTTCAACAGCCTTGACGACGAGCCGGGCGCGGGCATCGTTACCAGTGAAGAGATTGTTGAGGGCTGAGGAGTCGTATGAGCCGCGCTTCCACTGGATCGCTGACAGGTCGGTGCTGTCGGTGATGCCGAAGTAGTGGAAGGGCGAGAGGAGGTCGTTCTCCAAGGCTTCCCACAAACGCATCTCTGCGGCGATGCGACCATCGAAGAACTCGTCTTGGACGTTCACCCCGTCCATGCGCTCAGGTGTAGCCGTGAGGCCCAAGAGCTCTACCGGAGCGAAGTGGTTGACGATCTTTCGATAAGTCGGTGCTGTGCCGTGGTGGAACTCATCGATGACCACGACATCAAAGTGATCGCTGGAGATGTTGTCCAAGGCGCGTGCGTTGAGAGACTGGACGCTGGCGAAGACATGCTTCCAAGTAGAGGGGATTTCACCACTGACGAGTAGCTCACCAAAGTTTCCGTCGTTGAGGACGCCTTGGTAGGTACGGAGTGACTGCTCCAGGATCTCTTTGCGGTGGGCCACGAAGAGGATCCGTAGATCTCGACCGAGCTTCCTGCGGAGCGCCTTGTAGTCGAGCGCAGCCATGACCGTCTTGCCAGTACCAGTGGCAGCAACCAGAAGATTGCGATGCCGGTCATGGACATCCCGCTCTACCTCAAGTCGCTCCAGCATGTCTTGTTGATGTGGGTACGGGCGTACCTCCAACCCCGATAGGGTGATGCTCCTCCCCGTTGTGCCGTTGGTTCCTCCGCTGGCCTCTCGTAGAGCTGCATCAAGGCGCTCGCCATGGACGGCAGGGTCGTACGACTCGAAAGCGGCCTCGCTCCAGTAGGAGTCAAAGGTGGCTTCGAATTTCTTCATGACGTTGGGGGTCGCGATGGAGGAGAGGCGTACGTTCCACTCAAGCCCATCCAGCAGCGCTGCCTTCGAGAGGTTCGAGCTACCGACATACGCCGTGTCGTACCCGGAGCCTCGCCGGAAGAGCCATGCCTTCGCATGGAGGCGAGTGGAGCGAAGCTCGTAGTTCACCTTCACCTCGGCGTTGAACTCCTGGACCAGACGGTCCAAGGCGCGTCGCTCGGTGGCGCCAATGTATGTCGTTGTGATGACCCGGATGGGCACTCCGCGCTCGTTGGCAGTACGGAGTGCACTTTCAAGAACGCGCAGTCCATGCCACTTCACGAAGGCACACAGCAGGTCGACCCGGTCGGCAGTAGCCAGCTCCGCGCGGAGTTCGAAGCCGAGGTTGGGGTCGTCAGGGGAGTTGGTGAGCAGGGCAGTGTCAGACAGTGGTGTAGCGGGGCGGATGGCGTAGACCCCGGGAGCCTGCTGTTTCGCTATGGACATGAGCTGTCGCGGCCCATCAGCCACTATGTCGACCCACTCTTGGGCCCCTGCCAACGTGCCGACCGATTCGAGGATGTGGTTGGCAGCGTGGACACGCTCGGCAGCAGGCAAGTTCCGAAGGACGCGCCGAACGGTTTCCGCAACATGCCGAGCCAGGACATGAGGGGTGGACTCGGTGCCCACCGCCACGTCGATCGCCCGCCACCCCGTGCCTTCGAGCTGCTTGAGGCGGTCTTCGAGCCGCAACGTAATCAGCTGCTCGTAGAGTCCAGTTGCCGGTGATGTGCCGTCCAGCGCGTCAGTCATCCAAGGATCCCCTCATCGAAAGCCGCAAGTTCGAATTGATTTTTGCAGCTACCACTGACAACCCGGGCTATCCCGCCCCGTGGCACTCCCCATAAGCCCTCCCCGACCCGCACCAGCACGCCGCGTTGCGGGCCGGGGGCCAGGGGGTGGCTCGGCCTCGGGCGGCGAGGGTGGTGGCGTATTGGGGGAGGAGGGCGGGGTGGGAGGGGGAGGACTGTTCCGAGGCGGCGAATGCTTCGTACGAGGGGACCGTTGCCGTGACGATGCCCAGGTTGGGGGTACCGGTGGAGGCCAGGTCGCGCAGGGAGGCTTCCAGGTGGGTGAGGTGGGCCTCGTGGGAGGGGTACTCCGTGGTGAGGGCGGGGTACGCGGCGAGGAGTTCGCCCAGTTCCCGGGCCGGCCAGTGGAGGACCGCCACCGGGAAGGGGCGGGACAGGGCCGTGCGGTAGGAGCCCAGTTCGGCGCGGAGGCGGGTGATCTCGGCCTGGAGTTCGGCGGGGTTGTCGGAGCCCAGGGCCCAGAGGCGTTTGGGGTCGTGCAGCTCGTCCAGGGGGACGGCGGCCGGGTTGAGGCGGTCGGCCAGGGCGTCCCGGCTGTCGTGGTCCAGGCCCAGCAGGCGGCGTACGCGGTGGCGGCCGATCAGGAGGGACTGGATCGGGTACGGGACGGTCCCGTCCGGGGCGAGGAGCAGGTCCAGGGCGGTGGTGAACGAGTCGTGGGCCGCCTCCAGCTCGTCGTGGGCCTCCAGGGTCTCCGCCACGATCTCCCAGGGCGCCGGGTCCAGTGGGGCCGCGGCACGCAGGCCCTCGATGATCGCGCGGGCCTCGGCCTCGTGCCCGTACTCCCAGAGGTTGGCGGCCTGGAACGCCTTCACCAGGTAGGGGTGGTCGGGGGAGGACGCGAGGAGGCTGTCGTACAGGCCGGTGGCCCGGTCGCGGTCGCCGGCCAGTTCGAGATGGGCGGCGGCGCGCAGGAGCAGGGGCTCGTGGTCCTCGGGGTACTGGGCAGCGGTGCGCAGCAGGCGCTCGGCTTCCGTGGTGTGGTCAGCGGGCAGCATGTCGGGGCGCATGCTGCACACCGTACTGCGGCTGGGGGTACGGACGGAGGAGAGTTCCGGGGAGGTTTCCCGGGGCGTTTCCCCGAATGTTTCCCGAGAGGTCCCGGCGTCGGTGTGCCGTGACGCGTGGGTGCCGGGTCCGGAGAGCGTGGCCCGTTCGTCTACTGTCCTGGGGTGCTTCGAGACCGTCCGCATCTGCTCTGGCTGCTGGTGCCCTTCGTCCTGTTCCTGGCCGCGCTCCCCTGGGTGAACCGGGTCGAGCCCGTTGTCCTCGGGCTGCCCTTCCTCGCGCTGTGGCTGCTCGTCGCGACCGTGGCCACCCCCGGCGCCGTCTGGCTCACCTGGCGTGGCGACCAGCGGTTGCGGGCCCGGAAAGAGGGAGACGCGTGAACGCCGCTGTCTCCACCTCGATCTTCGGTGTCTTCATGGTCGCCACCGTCGTCCTCGGGCTGCTCGCCGTACGGGGCCGGGGCGGCAGCGGCGGGGGGCTCGCCGAGTGGTCCGTCGGCGGGCGCAGCCTCGGCGCCGTCTTCATCTGGATCCTCATGGCGGGCGAGAGCTACACCAGCTTCAGCTACCTCGGCGCCGCCGGCTGGGGCTACAACTACGGCGCCCCCGTCCTCTACGTGGCCGCCTATCTCTCCTGCGGCTACGCGCTCGGCTATGTCGTCGGCCCCCTGCTCTGGCGCTACGCCCGCCGCCACGACCTCGTCTCGATCACCGACATCATCGCCCACCGCTACGACCGTCCCTGGCTGGGCGCCCTGGTCGCCGTACTCGCGACCGTGTTCCTGCTCCCGTACATCCAGCTCCAGATCACCGGCATGGGCGTGGTCGTCTCGACCATCTCGTACGGCGCGATCAGTCTGAACTGGGGCTACTTCGTCGGCTTCGCCGTCACCACCGGCTTCGTCGTGGTCAGCGGGTTGCGGGGCAGCGCCTGGGTCTCGGTGCTCAAGGACGTGCTGGTGATCGGGACGCTCGGGTTCCTCGCCGTGTACGTACCACTGCACTACTTCGACGGGTACGGTCCGCTCCTCGACCGGATCGTCACCGAGCGGCGGGAGTGGCTGACCCTGCCGGGGCACGGGGGCGGGGAGAGCGGGCTCGGGACGGGCTGGTTCATCAGCACCTCGCTGCTGAACGCGCTGACCGTCGTGATCTTCCCGACCACCGTCGCCGGATATCTGGGCGCGCGCGACGCCGACGTACTGCGTCGCAACGCGATCTGGCTGCCCGCGTACAACGTGCTGCTCTTCATCCCCATGGTGCTCGGGATGGCCGCGCTCTTCGTCGTCCCCGGGCTGACCGGCGCGGGCTCGAACCTCGCGCTCTTCCGGCTCGTCGTCGACTCGCTGCCCGCCTGGGCGGTCGGGATCATCGGCGTCGCGGCCGCGCTCTCCTCCGTGGTGCCGATGGCCGTGTTCATGCTGGTCATCGGCACGATGTGGGGACGGAGCGTCCTCTCGCTCGTACCGCGCCGGCAGACGGGCAGCGGGCAGAAGGCCGCCGCCCAGGTCGTCGTGGTGGTGGCCGGGACGATCGCGCTGGTGATGACCTACGCGGCGCCCAACACGCTCGTACGGCTCTCCCTCATCTCGTACGAAGGGATGGCGCAGCTGCTTCCCATGCTGCTCCTGGGGCTGGTGTGGCGCAGGCTCACCCTGGTGGGCGCGCTGAGCGGGCTCGTGGTGGGGGTGGGGACGGTGTGCGGGCTGGTGTTCACCGGGAACGATCCGGTGTGGGGGACCAACGCCGGGCTCGTCGCGCTCGCCGTCAATCTGACGGTCGCGGTGGGGGTGAGCTGGGCGGGAGCCGGTTCCCAGGAGGACGACCGGCCGGATGACGAGGTGCTGGCTCGCGACTCTCTCGATGTGGAGCGCGGTCGTCGTGTATAACGGCTGGAGTAGTCGTATGTAGTCGTACGTATCAAGGACTCGCCGAAGAGTGCGAAGAGTGCGAAGAGTGCGAAGAGTGCGAACAACTCGCCGAAGAGTGCGAACAAGAAGAGTCTGAGCGGTCCGAGCCGTCCGAGCGAAGGAGAGGGGCCCGTCATGGTGCGCAGTGCGCTGCGGCTCCTGCTGCGCCCCGTCGGCCTGCCGCTCTTCCTCCTCACCGAGATCCTGCTCGTCGACGCGGGCAGCCTCTCCGCCGCCGTCGCCCTCGCGGCCACCGCCGCCGCGGGTTCCGCCCTCGCCGTCTGCGCTGTCATCAGCGCGCGCTCGGTTCCCGTCGTACCACGTCAGCGGGTACGGACAGCCATCCGCGACCGTGAGCAACGCACCGCGTTCCTGCCCCAGCGCGATCCCGACGCCTCCGGGCGTACGCGGCCGCGCGCCCCGGGCCGTCGTCTGCTGACGGCCGCGTAGGAGTTTCAGGGTTACCTGAGGTAGCTCTCCTCTTCCCGTACGGGTCCCCTCGCGGGCCGTCACGCCGAACTGCGCCTTCATCCTGCGTCGCAGCGCGCATTTCCCCGGCACGACGAGACCCCTCGGAGCCTCACCTTGTCCGCGTTCCTGTCCGCTTTCGCCCGCCTGGTCGGAGACTTCGCCGATCTGCTCCAGCCGCTCTTCCACGCGGGATCCGCCGCCGCGGCGATCGTCCTGTTCACCGCGTGTGTACGGCTGGCTGTCCACCCTCTCTCGCGGGCCTCCGCCCGTGGCCAGAAGGCCCGTACCAGACTCGCCCCGCAGATCGCCGAGCTGCGCAAGAAGCACGGCAAGAACCCCGAGCGCATGCAGAAGGCGCTCATGGAACTGCACGCCAGGGAGAAGGTCTCCCCGCTGTCCGGCTGTCTGCCGAGCCTGGCGCAGATGCCCGCGTTCTTCCTGCTCTACCACCTCTTCTCCAACCGTGAGATCGGCGGCGAGCGCAACGAACTGCTCTCCCACTCCCTCTTCGCCGCGCCCCTCGGCGACCGCTGGCACAACGCGCTCTCCGACGGCGGTGTGTTCGGCCCGGCCGGGCTGGTCTACCTGGCGCTCTTCGCGATCGTCACCGCCGTCGCCACCTTCAACTACCGCCGCGCGAAGATCCAGATGGCCAACGCCCCCGCGACCCCCGTCGCCGGGCCGGACGGACAGCCGGTCCCCGGCCTCGGCGCGATGATGAAGGTGATGCCGCTGATGTCCTTCGCGACGCTCTTCACCATCGCGGTGGTGCCACTGGCCGCCGCGCTGTACGTCGTCACCAGCACGACCTGGACGGCGGCCGAGCGGTACTTCCTCTACCGGGACATGCCGGTGGCGGGGGCGCTCACTCCCGCGGCGATGTGACCGACCGCCGACCGCCCGGCCGGTCCGGGTGGTGAACGGGGCCTTGCGCAGTGATCCGATGTCTTGGAGAGTTTCGGGGCGCGACACGGACCCCGCCATCCGGCCGGACAGAGGGAGGCTGACCATGAAGCTGCTGCGCGTTGGTACGGCGGGCGCGGAGCGACCCGCCCTGCTGGACGAGGACGGTACGACGCTCCGCGACCTGTCCGGCCTGGTCCCGGACATCGATGGCGGGCTGCTCGCGGACGAGACGGCACTTGGCCGGATCAGGGCGGCAGCCGCCTCGGGCGAGCTGCCGGTGATCGGTGACGACGGTGACGGAGTACGGATCGGGCCGCCGCTCGGACGGATCGGCAAGATCGTGTGCATCGGGCTGAACTACCATGACCACGCCGCCGAGACCGGCGCCGCGATCCCGGACGAACCGATCATCTTCCTCAAGTCGCCGGACACAGTCATCGGACCTGATGACACCGTTCTGGTCCCCCGGGACAGCGAGAAGACCGACTGGGAGGTCGAGCTCGCGGTCGTCATCGGACGCACCGCGCGCTATCTGGACTCCGCGGCGGAGGGCCTCGCCCATGTCGCCGGATACGCCGTCTCGCACGATGTCTCCGAGCGCGCGTTCCAGCTGGAGCGCGGCGGCACCTGGGACAAGGGCAAGAACTGCGAGACGTTCAACCCCCTCGGCCCCTGGCTGGTCACCGCCGACGAGATCCCCGACCCGCAGGCGCTGTCGCTCAAGCTGTACGTGAACGGCGAGCCGAAGCAGGACGGGACGACCGCCGAGCAGATCTTCGGGGTGGGGGAGGTCGTGCGGTACCTCAGCCGGTTCATGACCCTCTACCCGGGCGATGTGATCAACACCGGGACGCCCGCGGGGGTGGCGCTGGGCCGGCCGGAGCCGAAGCCGTATCTGCGGGCGGGGGATGTGGTGGAGCTGGAGATCGAGGGGCTGGGCAGGCAGCGCCAGACCTTCGCGGACGCGTAGCGCCTTCCGGCGGGGGCGCGGGGGATGTCCGGGGCGGGGTGCGGTGGGGGCCCCGTGCCCCGGGTCCCGTGCCTCTGGGTCGGCGGGTC